>JBAXBD010000264.1:0-8082 GCA_037142165.1 Schlesneria sp.
GATTCAAGGTGACTTCATATTGTCCCATGAAGAACGGTTTCGTAATTCGGACAGTGTGTTGGGGAAGTTCGGCATCAATCCAACTGCGGTCAAGATTGTGATATTTCTTCAACAGCGTTGTCGTCGTTTCCTCAGCCCCCATCTGGAATTCTCCAGCGGGAATCTCAACCAGTTTCATATTGATGCTGTTCGTGATCACCGCGGGTTCAGCCGCCTGGACGACTTGGCCTGCCCAGATTTGGATTGATGAGAGGACAAGAATGAATATGAAATCGAGAACACGATTTCCCGGCATTTTTTGGGTTCCTCAAAAGGATATCAGAGTTCGCTTATTCGTATAGGTTTTTGGTTCCCGACCAGTATCGTTTAAGGGTTGATTGACTTCAATTTGCCACGAGTTGAAATCTCGAACATTCGCGAGAAACGAAATGCCAAGCATTGGTTGGCGGGGCATTTTCTTATGCCTTCAAAACGGACTCACTTCAGTGTGACCGCGCCAATCGACCCTGCTGTGGTTTGTCATCGTGAGTGAAATTCTCACGCTCACTGCATACACTGAAGCGGTCATGATTGAATTGATGGTTTCCGCGTCCGGATGATCACTATTTTATGTCGTTGCTGCATCCCGCGTTGTTGCTAGGGCTGGGATTTTCCGCCATCCCGATCTTGCTGCATTTATTGCTGCGAGCCAAACCAAAGCGATTGATTTTCCCCGCACTACGGCTGATCCAGCAGAGTCGTCGGCAGAATGTCAGGCGGATGCAGCTCCGGCATTTGTGGTTGCTGCTGTTGCGAATGCTCGTCTTTGCACTGCTGGCGTTTGGATTGACTCGACCTTCTTTGCCAGCGGCAAATTATTCGCTTCTCTGGTACGAATGGTTGGGGATTCTCGGAATCATCGCAGCAGGCCTGGGTAGCTATTTCGGCGTCATGAAATGGTGGCAGCGACTGAATTGGCCTCGAAACCAGTTGTTGACTCGCCGGACGATGCTTCGCGGAAGCATCGGTGCTGCAGCATTAATACTCTTAATGATGGGTGTCGGTTGGCCTTATCTTCATCGAGTTTCTGCCGAGATGAAAGACCCCGCGCCAAGAGCAGCCGATAACCTTCCTGTGGCGGCGGTCTTTCTATTTGATAACAGCCCGAGCATGAGTTACCGGCAGGGAAACCAAAGTCGATTACAATCGGCGCAACAGATCGCACGCGATCATCTCAGTCGTTTGTCTGCGGGTAGCAAAGTCGCAGTGACCAGTTCGCATGAAACCGTGGCACCACCATTTTCACTTGACCTGCAAGCCGCACGAAGCCGGATTGATGGTTTTGAAATCAAAGCTGGCAACCTGTCCCTGAACGACCGGTTGCGGACAGTCATCCTGGCACATGAGGAAGATCGTCGACGAGTTACAGCCGAACAAACGTCGATTCCTGAAGAAAAACGACAAGATCGCTATCTGCGTGAAATTTATCTCTTTTGTGATCTGACCCGCTCGGCCTGGCGAGACGAAACTTCAAGTGTTTTGCGAGACGAATTGGCGCGACTTAAATTCGTCGCGGTTTACTTAATCGACGTCGGTGAAACGAATCCCACGAATGTTGGTATCTCAAGTGTCAAACTCTCTTCCGAATCGGTTCCAACAGGAGGGACATTGAAGCTGGATGTCGGATTGACTGCCGTGGGACATTTCAAATCGGAACAGACGGTCGAATTCTTTCTCAGCGGACGGGATGGCAAGCTGGTGAAGCGAGGTCAACAAACGGTTGCCGTCGACAGTGGAGTTGAGCGTCAACTTGCGTTTGAGATACCGCAAGTCGAAGGACCGATTCAGCAGGGGGAATTCCGGATTGTTGGATCTGACCCGCTGTCGATTGATGACGTCGGCTATTTTACCGTCAGAACGCTGCCTCAATTGAAAGTGATGGTTGTTGCCGAGAATGCGTCGGTCGCCTTTTACTGGCAGTCGGCCATCGAATACATATCGTCCGCGAAAATTACAGATTTTCAAACGAAATTTCTGCCGTCCAGTCAGTTGCGTGATGCAGATCTCAAGTCATTCGATGTTGTGTTCCTCATCAATGTGAATGCTCCGGATGAAACGACCTGGACCCGGTTGCATGACTACGTTGAAGCAGGGGGAGGACTGGGTGTGTTTCTCGGAGCAGGCAATTCCGCACTCAGTTCGAAGCCGGGCCGAGACCAGATTGACCCTGTCGCCTACAACAAGAAGGTCGCTCAAAGTCTTTTGCCAGGGGAACTGAAGGCATCTGTGACAAATGCCCAGCCCCAGTCGATGGATCTGCGGAACTCGCAACATCTGTTGCTTAAGAGGTTGGAGGGTTCCGGGGTTTTAGCGGATTTGGGTGCCATAGAAGTCCGCGGATTTTGGAAAGTTGAGCCATCCGAATCGGCTGTGACGGTCGCCAAGTTCGATGGGACACAAGGAATTCCGGCGTTGCTTGAGCGGCGAGTTGGTCGCGGGCGGGTGATGTTGATGACAACTTCCGTCAATAATGACAAGTGGAACGACCTGGTCGGTAGCGCTCTCTCTTTTGTGTTTGCCGATCAGTTGACCCAGTATTTGTCACAACAGTCAACATTGCGAACAAATCATCTTGTCGGTGACGAGGTGACGTTGCCACTGGACCGAGAGCAAAAGTTGAGAAAAGTCGTACTTCGTATGCCTGACTTTAAACAGCGGGCCCAGGAAATCCCTGCCGATGCCAAGAATCTTCGGCTGAATGATCTTACGACAATCGGCTCATATCAGGTGGATTCGGCCCCAGGTGAGGTGAGTTACCATAGCGGCTTCAGCCTGAATCTACCTGCAAGTGAAAGTGATTTGCGACGTCTTGAGCCCCGTGAGCTTGATTCGCTGCTGGGGGAAGGGAGATTTACAGTCAATCGCGATCCTCGCAGTCTTGAAAGGAACATTATGACCAATCGGTTGGGCCAGGAAATGTACAGTTTTGTTGTCGGATTACTGGTCATTGTCTTTGCGCTGGAACAGTTTACGGCGGCCTGGTTCTACCGGATGGACGAAGCGTGAATGACCGCAATTCCTGCCGAAGTTGAATGAAGGTTGCCAGGGACCCAACCAAAACCGTCTCAAACTGCATAAATCGCTCTTGCCGCCGTTTTTCCCAGATACTATCACCCGCTCCTCCCTATTTTAAAACTCATGTCAGATTTTCGGCAGCCTGTTGAAGCACCGGTCGGAAATGGTGGTCGAGCAGCTTTGCTCGGAATTGCACTATTTCTGGTTGTCGGCTTTGGCATCGCCTTATTGCTTGACCCTGATCCCCGAGGATTTGGGACTCATCAGCAATTAGGGCTGCCTCCGTGTACTTTTCGATTACTGTTTGGCCGTCCGTGTCCCGGTTGCGGGATGACGACCAGTTTTTCATATTTTGTTCGAGGTCAATTTGTTGAAGCAGCACGTGCGAACCTGGCTGGAACGTTGCTTGCTGCTGTCTGTGCACTGTTAATTCCCTGGTGTTTATGGAGTGCTCGGAGTGGCCGATTAAGGATGGTTTCTGATCCCGTATCGGTGGCAGGTATCCTGTCGATCTGCCTGGCAACCCTGACAGTTCTGATGTGGGTTATTCGAATGATCGCAGTGATCTGAATCTTGCTCTCGTAACACAGAAGTTTTTTTGATGATGAACGCGGTCGCTACGACATGAAAACAATGAATCTTATTTGAATCCACTCGGCGAAGGATCGCCTTAAAATGATCAATGATTATTCGATTGACCACTCGCGCCGTGATGCACTCAGGAAACTGATTGCCATCGCGGGTGGCGTTACGATGGTCTCGACAACAGGATGCTCGAAATTTCTTCTGAGCAGCGGCAAGATTCTGTTTGGTGATCCAAAGATTACTTCAGAATTCACGAAACTGACTCAGGTGGATCTCTGCAAAGGGGACAAGGCAGTTCTTGTTGTCTGTTCGACGCCCGAGTCGGTAGACGCTGATAATTCGACATTACGACTGGACCTGATCGACGGCGTCACTCACCGTATGAAGCTGAACGGCGTGAAAATTATCAATCCGAACCGAGTGGCGGATTGGCTTGAAAGCCAGGATACGTCGGTTCCAGACCTGCAAAAACTCGCAAAAGACTTTGACACCGACTACATCGCCTGGATTGAAGTTCAGACGTTCAGCTTGCGAGAGCCCAACAGTCACAACCTGCTTCGCGGTCAGACCAGCGGCTTTATCCGCGTCGCCAGGATCGAAGACTTTAATGGTCAACGGCGAGCCATGATGGCATACACCCGTGAATTCGCCATGAATTATCCTGAACATCAACCAGTTTCGGAAACCGGGCGATCAGCGATCGTCTTTCACAAAGAATACCTGGCCCGCCTGTGCGATCTGCTGGCCGAGCGATTTTATAACCACCGGCCGGGCAAAAGTTTCTAATACCCCAAAGGCAATACGATGCGCGCGATCCCAAATCGATTATCGACGTTGTTGGCCATACTGCTGCTTTGCACAACGGCGAGCGGATGTAATTACCTTGTGATGTTCGGCTATCTGATTGGTGGACCTCCTTCCGTCGAACCGAAATTCGATGAAGAGACCAAAGAATCGATGACCGACCCGGACGTGCGCGTCGTCGTCGTCTGCTTTGCACCCAATGAAATCAAATATAGCTTTGAAAGCATCGATCACGAACTGGCACAGTACGTCTCTTTCCAGTTGCATGCACATAAAATCAAGGTTGTTCCTCCTGATCTGGTCAAAGGTTGGTTGGAAGAAAACAAAGATTGGGACAAGCCAGAGGAAATTGGCGCGTACTTCAAAGTGACTCATGTCATTTACATCGATCTCAATGAGTTCACTTTGTACGAAGAAGGGAGCCCAAATCTTTATCGCGGGCGGTCAGAAAGTATTGTCAGCGTCTGGAAAATGGATGAAGACAACCACGCCGAGAAGATCTTCAGTCAGGAAAAGACGTCAAAGTATCCGATGCACCAGGCGGTCAGTTCCGGTGACAAAACTTATACGACGTTCAAAGGCGAATATCTGACTCGCCTCAGTGATGAAATTGGTCGCTTCTTCTACGAATACTACATCGCTGATGAGATCGGTAACTGACAGTTCACCGTTCTGTGGTCTTGTCTGCGGTTGTAATGGTTGTGAAATACAAAAAGTGGACGCTTCCGGTGACCGGAAGCGTCCATTTCAAATTTGATCAAACGTGAAAGGGCTTGGCTGCTTACTTCTTCGCTGCGGGAACGACCCAAACCTTGATTTCGGTTTTGACGTCTGTGTGAAGCTGAATCTTCACGGTGTACATCCCCAGTTCCTTGATCGGGCCGTCCAGTTTGACGTGATCGGCGTCGACCTGATAACCAGCGGCCACGAGAGCCTTGCTGATATCTGGACCCATGATCGAACCGTAGAGGTGGCCCTCTTCGTTCGCGTTGGCTTCCAGCGTGACGCTGTATTTTCCAATCGCGTCGGCACGCTTTTGCAGAGCGATCATCTTCTGTTTCTGGAGCTCGACCAGGTTTTCCTGATGGCGTTTGACCATTCGCTTGTTGACTTCGGTCGCGACCGTGGCCAGCCCATTGGGCATCAGGTAATTGCGGGCATATCCGGGTTTGACGCGGACAATATCACCGGTGTTTCCCAGGTGTTCGACGTCTGCCGCAAGCAATAACTCGACCTGTCGAGTCACCCGAGGACGTCCAGAAGCTGAATGTGTACTACGAGCCATGATTTAAATTCCGTCGCGATAACTAACTGGTTTCAATTCAAATTAAAACGGGACTTCATCACCTTGCGGACCAGCCGAATGATCATCGAAACTCGGAGAATAACCACCTCCTGAGTCACCATGGTCATGATCTGGTTCGACGGGAGCGTTTCTGGAAGGGCCACCAGCAGACTGAGGTCGCCCTGGAGCACCGCCACCGCCAGGATTGTCTCCCTTACCACCTAACATCGTCATATTTTCGCCGACAACTCGCAACTTGCTTCGTTTTTGACCCGATTCGCGATCGTCCCACGTATCAAGTTGTAGCCGGCCTTCGATCAGGACTGACCGCCCTTTCGCCAGGTATTCGCCAGCGATTTCAGCGGTCCTTCCCCACAATGTAATGTCAACGAAAGTTGTTTCGTCCTTCCATTGATTCGACTGTTTGTCGAGCCATCGACGGTTTACGGCCAAACCGATTTCAGTCACAGCCGTGCCACCCGTCGTATATTTTACCTGCGGGTCACGTGTCAAATTGCCTACGAGAATCACTTTATTGAAACTGGCCATTTGTCGTTTCCCCTCGTTTGACGCGTCGGATTATCGCGTTTCTTCAATAACATCTTCGATTGGACGATCGCCGCGTGCATCGCGATCGGCCTTCTGTTCTGGACTATGGATGGCCCCATCGTGTTGAGTCAAGGCATCAACCATTGCGTCGAAGATGACTTTCGGATGACGAAGCACCAGTTGTCGAAGGACAGTCTCGTTCAATTTCGACAATCGATTGAGTTCGGTCATGGCGCCGCCGTCCATCGTAAAGCAGGCAAGGTAATACAACCCCTTGCGTTGACCTTCGATCGGATAGCAGAGCTTTCCTTCTTGCCAGGGGCGCGAGGCAACCACTTTGGCACCGACGCGTTCCAGCATCCCAAGCACCGATTTTTGAGCTCCTTCGGGATCGGCAGCATATCGGTTGCTGTCTACCAGGAACATTCCTTCGTACATGTACTCGGTCAAAATTCTCTCCCAAAATCTTCAATGCCATCCGGCGATAATCGTTCACTGTCGGGTTGAAGCCCGCGTTCGTCCCGTACTGGTGATCTTGTTATTCGAACTCTCGTCTTAAGTCGACTTCCCGGCCGAGTTGCCATCCGAATCGGAAGGAGCAAGGTTGACGACGTTCATCGCCGCCGAAATCCCTTCCCGAATCCAGATTTCAACCCCCGTCGCTGCACCTCTGACAGCCACATCGACGTCGGCCAATTCCTCTTTTCGAAATTTTGCCAGAACAAACGTGACCGCATCCATTTTTTCAGGAGGTCGACCCACACCGAACCGTAATCTGGGAATTTGCTCCGTTCCGCAGACCTGCAAAATACTCGATAATCCCTTCTGACCACCAGCAGAACCAGTTGCTCTCAATCGCAATTGACAGAGCTTCAGATTCATATCATCGCAGATCACCAGCACATCGTTCAGTGGAATCTGATAAAACTTAACGATCTGCTGGACGCTGCGTCCACTTAAATTCATAAACGTCTGCGGTGCCGCGAGCAGCACCTTTTCACCTTGGTAATTGGCCTCAGTCAAATTGGCTTCAAACCGAAGCTTCGGCCGAGTCGCCTGCCATCGATGGGCTAGCTCTGAAATCACTTCAAAGCCGATGTTATGCCGGGTTCCTTCGTAGTTTGATCCCGGGTTGCCCAGCCCGACGACCAGCTTCATGACGCCATTCCGAGCTGTATTCGACTTACGGGAATCAGATTTCCGTCAAACCCTGTCCGAAATGGCATTTCATTCACCAGTCGAGGCTTATTTCTTCTTTGCATCCTTCTTATCGTCTTTGGCGTCAGCAGCATCGGCGGCTGGTTTCTTGCCAATCATTTCCGGTTCAATCGGGCCAGCACCAGCAGGAACTTCTTCCTGTGCCTTGGCCGTCACGATGTGGACCACAATCGCGTCGGGTGCCGCGTGAGCATGCGAACCTTCCGGGAGGACCAGATCCGAAACGTGGATCGATTTCCCGAGTTCCAGAGATCCAATTCGAACGTGGATCGTATCAGGAATCTGGTAAGCGAGGCAGTCGATGGTAATCGAGTGCATCACGTGTTCGAGCACTCCGCCCATCAGAACGCCAGGAGCCGTCCCCTTGAGTTCCAGCGGAACGATAATGTTCACTCGTTCGTTAGGGTCGACACGCAGCAGATCGAAATGGTTAATCCGTCGACCGAAGATGTCCCACTGGATTTCGCGAACAACGGCTTTGTCGACTTTACCGTCGAGTTCGACGTCAACGACTTTCGCACCCGACATCAAAACGGGTGTTAAAGCGTCAGAATCGATTACAACAGAAATCGGGGGCGCGTTATGCC
>JBAXBD010000265.1:0-8029 GCA_037142165.1 Schlesneria sp.
AGATTGAACCGCGTCGTTGATTGTTTCCACTTCCGTGCGGGAAACGGGATTAACGAGCCGTGCGTCAGTCAGTTCTTTGATCATGCGCTCTGTCATTCGTCTGGCATCGGCGCGCAGGATTCGGCGTTTGGGCCACATTTCGCGAGGTCGGAATTCGACCATCGTTTCGATCATGTCGAGCGGTGCGGGATCGAACGGAGTTTCCGCTCGACCCGCTTTTCCGGTCACCATCGCGACTTCTGGAAACCGGCAAAGGACCATATTGCGGGCCTTCAAATCATCCGCAGACTGCGTTATCGACGCGCGGGGAATCGTGATTGGCATATCCATCACCATTCCCTCATCGAGCGGCATCCGCATCTCGATCCGCAGCGGCTTCATCAGGGATTGCCCGACGAGTGCAATCACGATTAATGCCAACGCATTTCTGATCGCTCGCCAATTTGCACCTGTTGACGCCGCTTCCCAAAGAACCAGTGCGAGCGACCCGAATAAGATCGATCGAAAGACGAGATCACTCCCCAGCGGAATCGAGGCGAGAACCAGCGTCATGCTCATAAAAAAGACGAGGGGACCGGGGCGATCCATCAGCCATGACAGCATCGGCCGATAAACACCGATCACACTTCGAACGATCGGACTGTCGGATTCATCCCTGATTCTGCCCCGTACGAGAAATGTGCAAAGGGCTGGCACAAGCGTTACCGCCAGGATCGCGCAAGAGACTAAAGCAAGTGACTTTGTCAAAGCCAGCGGGCGATACATGCGGCCATCAATACCACCCAGGGCAAACACCGGTGCAAACGAGACCAGCATGACGAGCACAGAACAAAAGACTGGCCATCCGACGGTCTGGCAGGCCGCTGCGATCGTGTCTGTGACATCTCCCTGAACCGGCTGGTCGCCGAATCGTAGACGAAGTCGATGCATCACGTTTTCCGTCATAACGATCGACGAATCGACGAGCACTCCGATCGAGATCACAATTCCAGCCAGAGACATGATATTCGTCTGGACGTCAACGACACCTGTCTTGCGCAGCACCCACATAGAAAGAAATGTGCCAAGCACCGACAGAGGGAGCGTCAGAGCAATGACAACCCAGGCTCGAAAGTGACGCAGAACAACCAGGACACAGATCCCTGCAACAAGAATCGCTTCGATCAGTGCACGCGTCACAGTCCTGACCGCACCCAGAATCAGCGGTGTCCGATCATAGCACGGGTCGATTCTCACATCTTTGGGCAGACCTTTGGCGACTTCCTGCAATCTCGCTCGTACCTGACGTGTCACCTCCAGGGGATTGTGGCCGTAGCGCAGATGAACGATACCGGCGACAACTTCATTGCCATCCTTTTCGAACATCCCTCGCCGAATCGCCGGGCCCCAGGCCACTTTGGCGATATCACCCAATCGCAGGCTGCCTCCGTTGGGGAGGGGAATAAGCCGTTGTTCCCAGGTTGTGATTTGATTCGAAGACTCTTGACTCGAATGGTATTGGACGACGAATTCGGCATTTCCCTTATGAATGACGTGACCACCGACGTTCGAGACAGGTCGCGACAGTTCGTCAGACAGGTTTAATAGCGTCAGGCCGTAAGCTGACAGCAATCCTGAATCGACATAGATTTTCAGTTCAGCAACAAAGCCACCGACGCTGGCCACTTCGGCCACTCCGGTGATTGATCGTAACTGTGGAGCGATCGTCCAGTCTTGCAATCGACGAAGCTCAGTCAGATCATGTCCGACCCCTTCAACGGTGTACCAATAAATCTGGCCCGTCGGAATACCGTCCGCCGCCAGCCGTGGGGTCACCCCTTCCGGCAGTGAAGCCTCTGTCGATGTCAGTCGTTCCTGGACCCTTTGGCGAGCCGACCCGAAGGAGACCCGGTCCTCGAAAATGACATGAAGCATCGAATAGCCCATATCGCTCGAACCACGAACCACGCGCACTCCATCAAGTCCCTGCAGTTGCAGCGACAGTGGATACGTCACGTGGTCTTCGACTTCTTGTGGTCCGTGCCCCGGCCAGTTCGTGAAGACGATCACCTGATTTTCAGACAAGTCAGGGACCGCGTCCATGGGTGAATGAACGGCGGCATAGGTTCCGGCCAACGCACAAACGATCGCAGTGAGAACCACAACCGTTCGGTATCGAATCGAAAACTCAATCAGACCGGAAATCATGTGAACCTGTGAACTTTACGATGGACTCATGCCTGGCATGACGCCCACTACCTTGTTTCGATTCGCCTTAAGAGGCTTGAACTTATGCTCTGGCATAACGCCGATCAAACATTCCCTGCCAAATGACAATTACCTGGCCTCAAGTTTTGAGAGGTACTTCTCTGGCTCAGCCTTCAATCGCTGAGTGCACCCCGCACAGCAGACGAAGATTTTCTTCCCTGATACCATGACAGGCACTGGACCACCCATGGAATCTAAAGCGAATTCCGTCACGGGACAGATACGCTGTTTGTCGACAAGTCGCTGGTCCTCGTGTGACAACTGTTGCTTGGGCTTCTTAATGTTGGTGACTGGCAATTGCGTTTCTGCTGACGAAGCGGGAGCCGAGGGTCTGGTCCTAGGATCACTTTGATTCGCACCGAAATAGCCTGCCGCCAGGCTTGGGTTCAGTCGAGTCTCGGCGTCAATGAGAAACGCGCCAGCGGTGGCGACGCGCTGACCAGCCTTGAGTCCCGCGGTCACGGGATAATAACCACCACAACGGCGTCCTAATTCGACTGCGACTCCGTCGAACAGACCGGGCATGGTCTCCACATAGACCAGTCGTTCACGACCTCGGTCAATCACAGCAGATTCCGGAACCGCGAGGACCGCGTCTTCGCCGATGGGAGAAAGCGAGACCGTTGCTTTGACGATATCGCCAACCGACAGATCCTTTGAATTATCCATTACGAATCGAATCCGAGGATGCTCATCAACCGATTCAAGAAGCACATTGGCAGAAACGATTGCTGATCTTGATACAGTTTGAACTTCCGCAGTATTCGTTCCAGAGAAAAGGGGAACATCGGACTCGGCAATTCTCGCGTGAAATCCAAGCGTTCCCTCGTCCGTCTGTCGTAAGACACCCGTAAATGTCTGCTCAGATTTCAGTGTTCGAGGCTCGATCAAGGTTGTTCTGATGCCGGCAAGTTGAATTCGATACGGTGAAAGCTGCATCCGAGCAACGACCCCTTCGGGCAAGATCTGGGCTTCCATCTTCTTGCGGGGAACCAGATCCATATTGCAGATCGGACAAATTGCAGGCCAGACCGAGATGACCCCTGCGTCCATCGGACAAAAGTATTCGTGTGAACTCGACACCGCCCCACTCGCGTGATGGTGCCCTCCCCACGTCCACCGATCCCATACGGCTCGCAATAGCGGCCATTGGCTTACGATCACGCCAGCGATCGCGACAATCAGGAAGAATCGCAGTCGTACCCTCGCCACTTCAATCCACCACCGCAGATTGAGCAGAGGCGCGCTCGACGGCACGTCATCCTTGCCGTTGGCTGCTGTTGAACCTGATTGATCTGATGACATGAAGCAATTCCTTGTCGAACATACGACAACGTTGCAATGAGTATTCATGAGGATAGGTGAGTCATCAAATTCTGATGCCGCATCACTTACTCCCCCGCTGGGGCCTCTTTTGACTTCTCTTCCATCGGGTGTTCCCAGTGCGACAACAGGTCGTAATCCTCCTGGCGAAAGACCCAGAGAGGATCGATCCCCACGACGATATACCGTAGCCGCTCGGTCGTGTCCGGTTCGCTCAATGTTGCTTTGACGGCAAAACATCGCGGCGCATTACCGGGAACTTCACCGAGGATCTCGTAACTGACGAGTTGTTGGTCCGGTTTACGATGCGAGTCAACCACATGAACCGAAGGCTTTTTCACCCCCTGGACCAGGCCAACAGTCTCTCCCTTTTTCCATGCCTCCATTCCCGCTTTGACGGCCGATTCGGCAACCGTCACAGAAGGAACGAATTGTGACGTTCGGTCATATTCCCCGCAGCCACATGATACGAAGCAAGCAGCGGCCAACACGAGTTGATAACAGGAATCATGAGAGATTCGTTTGCGAGCAACAGTCATTAAGGATTCCAACAATGCGATTCTAGAACGGCGAGTTCACTGTTTCGCTACCGGCCCGAGTCCCCAATGCCCGCCAGACGGTGAGGTCAATGTTGTCACTGACGAAGTGCACGGCTCCATCACCTGTCATGGTATGAACACCGCCGACATGTCGGCTCGCCGCTGAAACCTGCATCGCCATATTCGTCATGGTTCCTGGGAATCCGGTACCGGCACAGCTTTTCGAATTGGGTACTGCCACATGGTTATAAAGTGAGCAGCAGTTCTCACCCATCACCCAACTGTAACCCCATTTGCTTGTTAAAGGGGTCGCTGTTGCTGAATTCAGTGCCTGGCAAGTCTGGTACGTGGCATCAAGTGAGGTTTGATGCGGGATAACGAATAAGTCGGCTTTCGGATCAGGGATACCATGACCTCGAATCTTTTCGCTGAAGAAACAGGTTGAACTTGAGCCATCGGTAATGTCACGCATCCGGCACTGGCTTAAATAATAAAAGACCCCTGTTTGAACTTCGCTTGGCGAATTGTCGGTGCTGGCGCCCGGTTGGTCGCTGCGGTCGCAAAGCCAGCCTCCCTGGTTTGCCGCATAGTTATTCTGGCCAGTCCAGGCGTCATTCACGGCCGAGTCGGAAGGACAAATGAACAACGGGATGACCGTGCGACACTGGGCCGAGTTGATTCCCGTCGGGCTGCTGTAGGCGGGCATAAAGGCGATCACGCCCCCCATTCCCGGTGTTTCCGGCGGTGCACTGAAGTTGATCGAGTTATAAAGTGGAGCCTGATCGATATAAGGCAGGATCATTGCATGCTGCGACCAACGCGCGTACGCCGCTGCACCCGTATAGCTGGCACCCTTTCCGAATGGAAAGACAGAAAAAGCCTCGTGATAGTTATGCAGGGCGAGTGCGAGTTGTTTGATGTTGCTCTTGCACTGAGTCCGTCGAGCCGCTTCGCGGGCTTGCTGTACGGCAGGAAGCAACAGCGCAATCAAGACCGCGATAATTGCGATCACGACCAAAAGTTCGATCAGGGTAAAGCCCCGGGAACGTGTCCGTTTCATGGCGAAACTCCATTTATCAAAAAAAGAAATCTACGAAATGAGTAACTGATTGAACTCGACAAAAAAACGATTGAACTTAAATCACATTCTTTCAGTTCGGCTGTGATCGATTCTATGCGGAACTGACTTATTCTTCGATACGAACTGAGTTTGATTGGGCGCCGATGCCAGATGTTGTCGGCCCGTTGAGCTTTCCGCGACATTGTTCGCCGCGGGCACCAGCAGAGAAATCATCACTGCCGTGAGTACGGAGACGAAAGAAATCTCGATTAACTTCGAGTTCTGGCGAGTGGTTTTGATGGAATGCATAGTTAAATCCCAATACGGTGAACCTGAAAAATCAGATGAAATTGCCTGGTAAGCGATGTAAAAACGTCAAACAGCAATTCGACATTCAAGTCGCTTATGGGAAATGAGCCGCAGGAATACTCAATTGAGTGGGATGGCAAATACGTGCCGTTTCCCAGTCTGAGAACTTCCGCGACGGGTTCGTCGGATCCGAATTTCGCAAAGCCAGCGTGCTTGCGAAAGCTTGCAGTCGAGAGACTTGCGTTCGTCCACGCCGTACGAGTCCTCGCATGCAAACTGATCAGGCTTTTGGCGGACGATCCAGCCGAAAAGCGATCCGAGGCAAAACAACCGATTCAACAGGTTGAACCCTGTAGGAAGCTTGTTGTGGAGCGTCTGTCAAGAGGCTGTTGAACCAAACCCAATGGTCTTGAAATTCAATCGACACGATTGGTGTTGAAAGCGGCAATTCGACAGGCCCCCGTTGGCACGACGGACCGCGACACGGTAAACGTTGCGGAATTTGCGGAGTTGCGGAATCTTTTCCGGCGGGGTTGTCCACTGCTTGCTCACCAACCATCTGATGGTGTGAGAGGTAGTCACCGCATGTGGCATTCGCCTTCGATGACCCAAGTCCCAGAAACGTGAGGCATACAAAAAGTGGCAACAACGCAGCCGAAATTCGTCGGGAATGACGAATTCGGGTCAGTTCATGACTCGCTTGCGTTGTTTTCAATGAATTCTCCGGAAATGATCCTTCTCTACAGTATCGTTACAAATTGTTGTCGGACAAGAGATTTCTGACAAATATCGAAAAAAAATGACCAGTTGTCTTGATAGGCAGCGAAGCATCAACGCCCCTTCATCGTTGCGAGGCTGGTTAATTTCTGACTGCCGCCGGTGATCTCGTCAGTGGAAACCAAACTCCCCGCTGTGTTTGCTCGCTTCCATTTGGACTATCATTCCGCTGTGATCATCGGGCCCAATCGTATCTTTTGATGTTGAACACTTCGGGACTGCACTATGCATCGTCGAGATTACTGGAACTTTTATTCGGCCGGGCGAATCGTGTTTGGCTCTGGTGTTGTCCGCCGCCTGGAACAGTTTATTCAGCCCTGGAAAGCGAAGAATGTACTGATCGTCACGGACTCGATCCTGACCAGGGTTGGAGTTGTGGCTCAAGTCGAAACCCCGTTGAAAGCGGCAGGAATTTCTGTTTCGGTCTTTGATGGTGGGGAACCGGAGCCTTCGTTTGCGATCGCGGACAAAGCGATTGAGTTGGCGCGGACTGTCCATCCTGACGTGATCATCGGGGTCGGTGGTGGCAGTAATCTTGATCTCGCGAAGATCGTGGCGAATATCCTGACACATGGCGGCCACTACCGGGACTACTTCGGCTTTGGCAAAGTTCCAGGCCCGATTATGCCGCTGGTCTGTATCCCAACCACGGCCGGAACCGGAAGCGAAGTCTCGCATGCGGCCGTTCTGACAGACACGGTGAATCAGACGAAAATCAGTTGCCTGAGCAATTACCTGCGTCCCCACCTGGCGGTTGTCGATCCGAAGCTGACACTCACATGTCCTCCCAGGGCATCGGCCGATAGTGGGATCGACGCTCTGACGCATGCGATCGAGGCCTTTACCGCAGTCCATTTCGACGAACTGGATGTTCCCGCCGACGAAGCATTTCCGTACGACGGTAAACAGCCGATTGGTGATTGTCTTGCCGAACGGGCGATCGAGTTGATTGGTCGGCATCTGGTCAAAGCCGTTCTCGAGCCGGACAACCTTGCCGCTCGCGAAGGGATGGCGCTCGCCGCAACGCTGGCAGGACTGGCTTTCTCGAATAATGCCGTGGCAGTTGTCCACGCGCTGGAATACCCGATCGGTGGTGCCCTTCACTGTTCACATGGAGCCGGAAACGGATTGCTGCTGCCGTATGTAATGCGATTTAATCTCCCTTCCCGAACCGGCGAATTCGCACGGATTGCGCAACTTTTGGGGGAAGATACGACGGGTCTGACGGAATCCGCAGCGGCAGAACTCGCCATTACCGCGGTCGAGCGCATTCGCACTGCGATTGGAATTCCTCAACGAATTCGGGAATTGGGAGGGACGTCTGACCAACTTCCGACATTTGCCAAAAAATCGTTCGAGATCAAGCGACTGATGCTCTTAAACGGACGTCAGCCGACCGAGGCCGATCTGCTCGAAATCCTGCAAGCCGCATTTTGATCGCTTGGCGTACTCGCGTTTTGTTCTCGCGTGCCGCGAAGATTTTGCACCGGATATTACGACCTTATTGAAGACTCGTGCGAGGCTTCGCCTCAAACCAGACCGTGCGACACAACATCGAGTGCGGGCTAAAGCCCACACTACAAAGACTGCCAGCGGCCTCGCGTGATGAGCAGTGTTCGAGAACCTGCCAAATGACAATCCGCACGTTCTCAAATCAGAAACTCAAACGGAAAATCTGTCCTGATGCGTCGGCAACGATTGAATTGTTTCCGACGCATGCTCATCACGCGGAGGGGTGTCAGTTTTTGCAAGTCGAAAACGGCGTAGTACAAGC
>JBAXBD010000266.1:0-8021 GCA_037142165.1 Schlesneria sp.
ATCGAGAATCCGTGTATCGAGATGTGGGACTGCCATCGTCGGTGCCGCGTCGAGAGCTTGCCCATACACCTTTGCCTGATGCCTGGCCACGATCTCTGGATTGTCACACATCAGCCATTGGCCTCCGATCGGGAAACCACCGAGTCCCCTGGCCTCGGGAATTCCCGCAGCTTGCAGCAGGGGCAGACTTCCTCCCCCTGCGCCAACGAACACGAATTTCGCGCGGTTCATATGAACATCACGCCCAGATGAATTTCTGGCCCGAATCTCCCACTCGGTGTTGACTTTTCTTAACCCGATCACTCGATGACCCCGAGCGATCCGACATCCTTCCTGCTGCTCAAACCATTTCAGCAGCTTCCGCGACAAGGCGCCGAAATTTACATCCGTTCCACCATCCATTTTTGTCGCGGCGATCGGAACTTCGTCACGGCCTTCGAGCAACAACGGAGCCCACCTGGCAATCGTTTCTCGATCCGTCGAAAACTCCATTTCCCGGAAGAAATGATGTAATTTCATATTTGCGTAACGGGATCGCAGGAAATCAACCTGCGTTTCGCCGTGTACGAAACTGATATGGGGGACCGGATTCATAAACTCCTTCGGATTGTCGATCAATCCGCTCGAGACCGCGTAACTCCAGAATTGTTTGGAATGATCGAACTGCTCAAAAATCTCAACGGCCTTCGCTACGTTGACGGATCCGTCCGTCTCACGCGTTGGCGTGTAACTGAGCTCACAAATTCCCGCATGTCCGGTTCCTGCATTGTTCCAGCCATCGGAACTTTCCTGTGCTAAATCCTCGGTCACTTCGTAAAGTTGAATGGAAAGACGTGGCTCCAGCAGCTTAAGCATCACTCCTAAGTTTGCGGACATAATGCCGCTACCGATGAGAACGACATCAGGGTTGACGATATATTCGTGATCAGACATTGATTGCCTTCAAGCAGCGAGCTCACTTTGGATTTGAACGTTTAATAATTTCCTACTCCGGTCCGACAGCATATAGAATTATTGCAAGGATCAGTACAGCGACAACATGAATGCCCGACGCAAGGCAGAAACATTCGATGAAATCGGGGCGGCCGTCAAAACGCAGTGACGATGTCAGTTGCGCCGCGTAATTGACGTAAATCAACCCCATTGACTCGGTAAACCCACGTGCCCGATACTTTCACGGGGCGGATTGCCGGAAGCGTTAGAACGCCGCCTCAGCGAGATTGTATCAATTTGACTTGAATTACCCACAACCCTCATGACCTCATCATTGGTCAAAAAGTCAATGAGTGACTCAAGGGATTCAGAGTGGCACCTCAAACAATCGAGCTTGCTGAGCCTCTGAATGTGAGAACGATGTGTTAGCCCTGAAGTCGGTTGCTGAAAGAGAATTTTGAGGTGAATCAGGTCATCAAAGACATTATCTCAAATATCGCAAACCTTCGGGATCGACAGTGAACGCGGACCCGAGGGAGTGACCACTGTGATTCGAATTCAGTTCGAGCATCAGTCCCATGGTTGCAATCCTATGATGATCCTTCATTTCAGGCTCCTCGATGATCGCTGAGGATGCATCGACATGGGGCTTTAAATCCACACTTCAGACCGACATCAGCGTTGAAAACAACGATATCCACCAGAAACTAACCGCAACACCCAGGACGAATTAACAAAAACTGAGAGGGTTTTTTGAACTCATTATCGCGTTGCACTATTTGGACCTGTTGACGCGATGTCCCCGAAGAGCTTTCTGAGAATCTCCGAGCGAGGTGACTCCGGTGACTGGCTCGCACCGGCACCAAATTCACGGATAAGATTGAATTGGACGTCGAGAATCGAGTTGCAATTGCAGATGAGATTCTATTCGACCGATTCCGTTAATCGCGAAGTTGAGAAAAGTTGGAACGAGGAACTGCCGGTGGAGCGCATTGGTGTCGAGAAAGTTGAAGACGTCGCGGGCAGAAATCGCATCGTCTTGATCATCCCTTTCTTGACGATAGTTTTACTGTCGATCAGTCATTTTCTGGGTGGACATCCGTGGACAATCCTCATTTCACTTTCGCTTGCCTCGCTCGGCTTCGCTAACCTCAACGTGAAGCGTTTCGGTTTAATTGGTTTCAGCCTCATCTGGCTGTTGTTGTCTCGATTGACCGGCCAACGTGAACTTTTCTTCCCTTACACGATGTTTCTGGCAACTTACGTTGCCATTTTCCTTTCCGATCGCCATTTTTTAATGGGATGGTCCGGCGGTTTATTCGTCGTCGCCTGTTTTATCGCCATCAGATGCCATCAACGTGCGACCTTCCGCGTCCTTGTCGTCGAGCTGATTGTTGCAACTGCCATTGTCGCTTTTAGCGTGATCGCGGATTCGCTTGGTCGAAAAACGCTTGTATGGCGCGTCGGTATTGTTGCGATCGCATCCCTGATCGCATTTTGCTGTCTCGCGATTTAAGCGAATGTAGATTGATCATCCTGAATCAGTCCGACGGGAATCGCAGGCCTTGCTTGCGCTGATGGACGAATCAACACACTCGGTGTGGAGTTTGAAATCGTCACACGTAAGCTGAGTCAGCCGCGTCAATCATTTTTGACTGGCATTCATTCTTTTTTCGCGATGAATTCGTAAGACATCAGCTTTTTTTGGGACTCAGTCCGCTCCGATTTCAGTCGCCAGAAACAGCTTACCTTTTCTTGTAATCGGGAATTTCGAAAGCCCGTTAAAACGACAATCCACATACGGTTAGGTGGAGAGCAAAACGGATTCGTAAGAAAAGAGATCGAATGAGAAATCACGCAGAAACAGGACTTCCTCTTTTACTGAAAGTGTGCGGGTTGGGCGTTCGATCCTCTTGGAAGGAATGAAATGATGTCTCGACAGCTTCGCGGGATACGGCGACCTGATCGTCGAGGCGCGACGCCTGATTCGAAGGTGCGGCCGAAGTCTCAGATGGCAAGACGTATCGATAGCAGCCTCGTAGAACGAACCCGCCAGTTGATGGAACGGTCGATCGAGTTTGTCCCGCAACCTTTCTATGGTTCAATCGATGCAATTGAATTGATTCACGCGAAACGTCCTGCCTCATTGGATCAGCACCCCGACATGGCTAAAGCCGAGAATGGACGTAGCTTCATTTCAGCTCTTGTCGCACAACCCCCTTTCAAGATTGAGGAAGAGCGATATTGGTTCGATTTAATGAATTTTTTGAAGTATCGGGCCGAACAAAGTCGACTTTCGCTTGATCTGAAATGTCTTGACGCCTGTCGTGTCAAGAAGATCGATGAGGATCTCGATGAAGCTCTTCGTATTCGAAATCACATTGTCAAAAGTAATGTCAGATTAGTTGTCGCACTAGCGAAGCGATTCTCCCGAGAACCAGGCCAGCTTTATGATCTCATTAGTGAAGGGATGTCCCCTTTAATTCGGTCCGTAGAGTTATTTGATGTCGGGTCGGGTAATCACTTCAGCACCTACGCAACCTGGGCCGTGCGAAACGAAATTCTCCGGTTTCTGAAGCGACGGAAATTGTCAACGGTCTGGTTCCCGAACGAAAATTCCGATTCGCTGGAGAAAATTCCCGACGCTCGGACTCATGCTGCCAGCGAGCAACTCGAATCTCGAGAAGACGTGCGAGTTGTGCACCGATTGCTGGAATCTCTTTCTGAAAGAGAGAGGCAGGTGATTCTCGCCCGATTTGGGCTCGACGGTCAGAGTCGTCGTCCAAGTCTGGCTGCGATTGGAGCTCAAGTCGGTCTCTGTGGGGAGCGCGTCCGTCAACTGATTGCATCGGCTCTGTCGAAGCTGAAGAGCGAATTCCAATCCGAAGAAGATTTGTTCATCGCCTGATCACACGAGCCACGCTTTTTTTAAAATCCATGTAGAGCTATCCAAATGTCACAATTAACGTTTTTTGAGTTTCAAACTCCTCATGCCAGAGTACTGCCGACGCTTCATCAAATGGGCTATGGTCGCGCCAGACTCTGGTTGGGAATCACTGCCGTCGGAACGATCGTCACCTTCGCCAGCCTCGGGCTGATCTGCGGCGTGTCGGATCATTTTCAGCGCCTCGCTGATTCATCCCCGTGGGGAACTGAAACTATCCTACTGACGTTCACGCTCAGTTATGCGACCATTCAACTTCCATTCGATATTATCGGCGGTTACCTGTTGCCGAGGCGATTTAATCGGCTTCACCCTACTTTGCTCGAGTTTTTTATTGGATTGATTCGAGGTGTTACTGCTCACGCTTTGACACTTTTTGTGATAGCAATTGCGATATACCTCGCAGGGCGATATGGAGGATTGCCTCTTACCGTAGCGACCAGCGTCGTCATGATGTGGTTACTGTTGCTGGGCCGCTATCAACTCGCATCGATCATTAGTCCGCTGAAGCTCCGAATTGCCGAGGGAACACTTTCACCAACTGGAGAATCTCTGCCGATTGTCTACGTTGAGAATCGCGACGAGGGGTTCACTGGCGGCGTGGCCGGTTTTTTTAAACCAAACAGTCTCGTGATTCCATTCAAGTGGTGCGAGGCGCTCAAACCAGCCGAACTGGAATTCGTGTCGAGACGTCGATCGATCGCGATTGAAACTGGTAGTTGGCAACGCGGTCGCGCTGCGGCAATGGGGTTCACCGTGACCGGTGTCACAATCGCATGCTTCCTCGCAGGAAAACACCGATTAGGCACGGTCGGTGGGACCATCGATTTGAGCTTCTGGTTCACCCTCTGGTCATTCATCGGCTTGTTAGTTCTCCCGACATTAAGTCGCCGGTCCGTCATTGCCATCGATCAACTCGCCGCCGTCGGTGGTGCGGATTCGAATGTGATGAAATCAACGACGCGGCGACTGGACGAACTTCAGGACGGGGAAGGGCAACGTCCAGGATTCGTCGAAGCAATTTTCCATCCCATTCCCAGTGTCGAGAATCGCCTGCGACCATCGTCCAAACACGTCAATTCGGGTTTCTGGGACGTGGCTCGAACTTCAGTTTACTTGAGTCTTTCCGGACTTAGTCTTTTAGGCCGCGCGGTTCACTGCAACTGCGGTCGACCAAGTCTCTGGGTCTTCCTCCCCGTGGACTGATTTGTCGTTTAACGAATGTTATAACGAAAATACACCTGCTAATAATTCTGTCTCGACCGGTGACGAGAATCGACTTTTTCGCTTCTCGTTGGCTCCGCATTTCATATCTTTCCCTTCCCGTGTGACCATTAATTCAACAATCCTGGCACACGAAAACGGAATTTAGGTACGAAAACTGAGAGAGGCAGATTCTCGACTTCAGTAATTTTTAAAGCCGAGATCACTTCTCATTGGTACGCTTTCTTTTCGCGACTAGAAACCTAGTGAGTTGTTTTGTGCGTCCTGAAATGACATGAGCCTCCGTTGACCAAACTCCTCATTTACGAATGCTCGAATAGTTAATTGCAAGCTCGCTTTTGCGGTTACTGGCTCGATATAGAGACCACTTAGCTCGTGATTAATAGTCGTTTTTGATCAACGGATGAAAAACAGTGGTGATGAGATGCGATTTCGATTTCCTCTTTGGATTGACAAGTTGACTCCAGTCGTCGTGGCGATTGCCATCGCTGGCGCAGCGTATTTGGGCGGAGTTGTTGCGTGGGGACTGTCCCCTTCGACGCTGGATGTTGGTTACCAGCCGAAGCAGCCAGTCCCGTTCAGCCATGCGATTCATGCTGGAAACCTCAAGATGGATTGCCGTTACTGTCATCAGACAGTGGACAAGTCGGCCCACGCCGCAATTCCAGCGACAGCGACCTGCATTAAATGCCATTCTGGGACGGATGGCACTCCTGCAACAGTCGCCGTGCATTCCAAAAGCACTAAATTATTGCCCGTACGTGACAGTTTGGCGAGTGGGGATTCCGTCGAATGGACGAAAGTGCATGACCTTGCCGATTACGCTTACTTCAATCATTCGGCACACGTGACACGGGGCGTCGGTTGCGTTTCGTGTCATGGCCGAATTGACAAAATGGAGGAGGTCGTTCAGGTCGCTCCCCTCAGTATGAGCTGGTGCCTGGAATGTCATCGCGACCCGGCAAAACACATACGACCTCTCGATAAGATTACATCGATGGTTTGGGTACCAGAAGAACCCCAGGAAGTGATAGGTGCACGCTTGGTCGAAGCACTTCACATTGAGTCGAAGACAAACTGCTCGACATGCCATCGCTAATCATGCAACTTTGTTGTCAGCATCTTTCGACACATTACAAAACGAACTAAGTATGAACGTATTAACAAATCAACAACCGGCATACTGGCGGAGCCTTGAAGAACTGGAGAATACTCCTGAGTTCGTTGAGTTTTTACATCGAGAATTCCCTCAAGCAGCGTCGGAGTTTCCGACAGGAATGTCGCGTCGAAGGTGGCTGCAGCTCATGGGAGCTTCTCTCGCCATGGCCGGGGTCGCTGGTTGCCGTTGGGAGAAGGAAACCATCGCTCCCTTCGTTACACGGCCTGCAAACCGAATCCCAGGAGTACCCCAAAAGTTTGCAACCTCCCTTGAAATCGGCGGAGCGATCCGTCCGCTCATCGTCACTTCATACGATGGTCGTCCGATCAAGGTTGAAGGGCATCGAGAGCATCCTTCAAGCTTCGGCGGCACTGATTCATTCAGCCAGGCGGCACTTCTCAATCTCTATGATCCTGATCGAAGCCGCGAGATCCTTCAACTCGATCGAGACGGCAAGAATCTCAGAGCTTGGGACGACTTCGCGGAATTTATGACTCCGTTGAGTCAACAACTTCGGGATTCGGGCGGCAAGGGAGTGCGCGTTCTGGCGGAGCGCAGTTCATCGCTCTGCAGGAAACGACTCTTCACGAAGTTAGCTGCAAACTGGCCGCAGGCAAAGTTTGTCGAGCACGAACCGTGTTCACGAAGCAACGAACATCTGGGCGCGAAACTCGCTTTCGGTGAAGCATACAAGTCGGTCTATGACTTGAGCCGTGCCAATGTCGTCTTCGCGATTGATTCTGATCTATTCGATTTTCACCCTCAAGCAGTAAGTCTCATTCGCGCCTGGTCAGAGCGTCGAGTGCCCGAAAACGGACCAATGAATCGTGTCTATGCTGTTGAAAGTCAATTCTCAACGCTCGGAAGTGTCGCCGACCATCGACTGCCCATCAGGTCCTCAGACATCTTTGAACTTTTGATCAAACTGGAAGATCGAATCAAAGCCGTCAGTGCCACCTCAGAATCGGCCACTCCGACTGACGTGAAATCCCATACCGCACGGTTCATCGAGATTGTTGCTGCCGATCTCGTCGCGAACCCAGGGCAAAGCTTGATTGTGGTTGGTCCAGGGCAGCCTCCCGAAGTTCATGCGACGGCTCATCGATTGAACAAATTACTGCAAAATGTGGGTGTAACAGTCTCTTACATCGCTGAGGATCCTCAGATCTCGGTCATGTCACTCGACTCGATAGCAGATCTCGTTGAGGAAATCGAAAATGGAGATGTCAATTTTTTGATCATCCTTGGCGGTAACCCCGCTTACGACTCTCGAACATTTGCCGCTTCGATGACCAAAGTGCCGCATCGAATCCGAATTGGAGCCTCTGTTGATGAAACATCACAACTCTCCACGTGGCATTTGCCGCAAGCACATTCCTTCGAATCATGGGGAGTCGGGTACTCTCATGAAGGTTTGCTGACAATTCGACAGCCTTTAATCGATCCTATTTTTGGAGGAATTTCTCAGGAAGAATTCGTCAACTTTCTGTGCGATGACGAACGGTCGAAAGGCTTGGACATCCTCAGAAACACATTGAAGGAGATTTTTTCGGAAAGTCGCTTCGAGCAGGAGTTCTCGAGGCTGACTCACGATGGTTTTCTCGCTGACTACCGGCAGAAAAAGTCGAATCCCGTCTTACGACTCCCTCTCGAAAATACCTTGCCAAATCGATCGCGGGATGGAATCGAATTGGTGTTCACTCCGAGTAGCAGCACCTTTGACGGCCGGTTTGCTAATAACGGATGGCTTCAGGAAACTCC
>JBAXBD010000267.1:0-8014 GCA_037142165.1 Schlesneria sp.
TCTTTGCCTTTAAGATTGGGTTGCGGGCGAAGACCGCGCTGGGTCCTTCGTGGTTGACGGATCGTTGGCCCGATGAATACGTCCAAGCTTAGGTGTTTTTCTCGTCGCTGGAAAGAATACTCAGTCGAATCCAGTCATCGTACGTCAAGGCTGTGCGCCATCGATGTGTGTGTCGACGTGCGTCTGAGTCATCTTCGGCGGGAGGGCAAAATTGCCTTTCGCAAAGTGGGGAATGCCTATTTGTACTCCGCCCGTGATTGCGAGCAATTCGCCCGAGGTACTAAGGATGAAAAGGCGCATTAACGCAAAGGAACCAGGGGTGTTTGAGAGGGCAAAAATTACTGGCGCACTTCCAACTCCTTCTCCGATTCTTGCTCTATGTCCCAGTGGGACAACCGACAATAGCCCACCGATTTATCGGTGGGATTTCGGTCGCATCAGACGGCAAGCCCCTCGGGGGCGAAAGATCTTTGGTTTAGGATTGCCGTTATACCATTATTGTTTCTTGTTCGTTCAAAACCTGTCGTCCCTATCGGGACTCGACTTTTCGATCTTCCGCATGCCCACCGTTAAAACGGTGGGCTATTGTCGAGCGTCCCTGAGGGGACTAAGGACTTGGAGCAGGCATGTCTAATCGGTCTGACGTGAATCCCTGTACGGAGATTTCACGACATTTGCTGGAGTAAAGCCAGATCATCTCGACACTGCGCCGAACACTGCGTAAAGTGATGCAGGAAGGGTGGTTTTATGGTCACGATTCAACTCGATATTCCCAATCAATCGTCCGATGCGACATCTGGCGAGCCCGTTCGCGTGATCGACGAACGTACCCGGCAGATCTATTACCTCATCTCGGCAGAACAGTTTGAGCGACTCAGTTCGCTGCTTGCCGAAGAGGAGTTTCGTCCACAAGAGATGTCTCCACTCATTTCCAAAACGGCGGCAGCCGCTGGCTGGGCCGACCCAATGATGGATGATTACGATCGCTATGACGAACGCCGCCCGGCCCGTTAAACGTGGCGACGTGCTGCCCTTGCCCATCAATTTTGTATCGGGCAAGGGATCGAAAGTCCGTCCCGCTGTCGTTATCCAAAATGACCGACTGAATTCGATGCTTCAATCGACAGTCGTCGCGATTATTACATCGACACTGACCGAGGTCGGTGGAGAGCAAGATATTTCACATTTGTTCCATCGGCGTAGCTGGCCAGTCGCTGCTTCCACCGACACAAGGTCGGAGGAGAGCATTTTCCATAACCGCGTTCCACGGTTATTGCTGTTTTCTCGACGAAAAATACTTCACGGCATTGCCCGCTGGGGGGTGGGGTTGCGTTCGGGTTTTGACTTCAACGCTTACCGCATGCCGTTGACGGTGACTTTGGACTGGCCCAGTGTGAGCGAACGGTTTGGTCCCTGCCCTGCTGCTGGCTTTTGCAGGAATTTTGGTAATTGCCCGCGCTCGAAGAACTCGTAATTCGGATGCTCAAGGCCGCGGAGATGAGTTTCCATGTTCTCCCCCTTCTTCAGCATCACCATGAACTGCGGGCGGTTAGATTGGAATGATTCCCAGACTGGCTGACCTTTGTAAACAAATTTCACTCGCGTGGTGAATTCTTTGAATTTGTACGTGCCGCTGTGACGTGCAATCAGCTCGGTCTCTTTTGGGCCTTCTGCGGTGGCTACCAGATCGATCGTTCCGTCCTGGCCCACCGTGCATTTGTTTCCTTCCAACTGTTTTGTCAGTCCTTTCAGGACGCGATCTCGTTGAGTGACATCAGGAATGCCATTCACATCAATCCGCACCTTGGTTCCCGCTCTGAGGATGAACAGTTCCGGATCTGAGAGGGTCTTCTTCAGCAGTTCTTTGGCGGCGGGATGGGGGATCTGAGTGTTGACGACGGCGCCCGGTTTATCGCCATCGGTCAGTGCGAAAAAAGTGACTCCATTTTCACTGCGAACGTGCTCAGCGCCATCATATGTCCAAAGCTTCAATTGATTCTCCAGGTCGATCACAAACCTGTTTCCAACGAGCAGGAAATTGTCATCGGGAAAATCAATCGCGTTGGCAAGAATTCCCTCACACGAAATGCTTCGCTCCAGGTCCCCCGTCGCCAGATCCCAGATCAGGGCTGGCTGAGTGGCGCTCACGCATGCCAGTCGAGTCATTGACGGGCTGAACGCCAGCAGCGGGTT
Source organism: Schlesneria sp. (assembly GCA_037142165.1). Taxonomy (GTDB): domain Bacteria; phylum Planctomycetota; class Planctomycetia; order Planctomycetales; family Planctomycetaceae; genus Schlesneria. Next base: position 2,194 of record JBAXBD010000267.1, read on the forward strand.
GATCAGCTTCGCGGGAGCTTCCCGTTGAGCGATGACTTCATTCTTTTCGGTATCAAACAGACCGATATCCTTGTCTGTTGCGTAGGCGATCAACTTGCGATCGGGGCTGAGTGCCGGTATCGATCCATTGACGGTAATGAACTGGCAGATCGGCTCAATGTCGGGATAATTCCAGATGACGACTTTCCCTGGGTTATTGCATGTGACCAGTTTGGTCGGACTGATGAATCGAGCCCAGGTGACATCCCGGTTTCCATCCTTTTCATCATCGTAAGGGCACCACGCCAGCGTCTTCGTCACCTTGGATTCTTTGGGGACCCAGACTTCCAGGCGGTCGTGCTTGCCCCAGCCAAATTCCTCGCGCCGCATCAGGACTTGTTTTCCGTCGTCGTGGAGTGCCATCGGCATCATTTTTCCGCTCGCGACTGCGGCGGTCGAAGCTTTGCCGGTGCCAAATCGCACAGAACGATTCGCGTCGTACCGGTCTCTTGCTTTTCAAGCAGGTATCCGACTACGGCTGATTTTTTTTCACCTCGACTGAGTTCCATACCGGTGAGTTTTTCGAAGAAGTCATTCTTCTTCGGAGTCAGAACGGGCTTCAGTTTTGTTGCGTCCCGTGGGTCTTTTTTGGGGATCTCGACACTCCATTTTTCGGTGGGTGAAGCGAGGGTCACGTGTTCCGCTGATGATAAATCAACCTTCATCAGGTCTGGTGAGTCAGAATCGCCGTCAGACTCTTTCGAACCTTTCATCGAACTTTTGGAATTCCCTTTCGGAGTTTTCGCTTTCGACTTGGGTTTGAAGGGATCGTCCCCTTTCGATTTGAAGGGGTTACCCTCGGCTTCTTTCACCGCTTCGGCGACGAACTTCTGGTCTGCGGTGCTGAGTTTTTTTAACTCGATTTCGACTTCTTCACCATCTTCTTTTTCCAGCGTGACGGTTGTCTCTTCGAGTTTGACGAACTTCGCCTTGATTTTGTTTTTTCCCGATGCATCGGCCCACGAGCGAAAATCATCTTTAGCCAGTCCGGTCGACGGTGCGAGACAGCTAAAACAAAAGAGGATTACGATTGCGGATCGAGCGTAACGTCGAAATTCGGTTCGCATAATTTCCTTTCTTGAGCGGGCGAGGCAAGTCCGATCTTCTGCTGAAAATTTATTTAACCAACTCGCAAAGACCTTGGGTTCGAACACAAGGCCTGCCAAAAGGATTCTCTTTTGGCTGTCGGTGTATTCGAATGTTTTTCAAAGTTGCCGCGTTTTGTCGCGTGATTATTTGAGCTTTTCCCAGCGTCGTGAAATTTGCTTGATCAGCAGACTCCGGCGGCTGCGGGTCAGTTCAAAAACGGAGGATGAAATGTGTGCAGGAAATGCTGCCAAATTTACACGGCCAACACAAGTTAATCGTGAAGGCACGAACATGAAATCGCTGTCCGCCAATTCTCATGAAAGTGATCGAAGTTAAGGCCGCCAACAATCAGACTGGTGACGTCGGGATTTCCGAGCACGAATCGAATCGATTCGTGAGGTGCGAGCTTCCCGGATGCGAGCCCCTTTTTGACGAAAACACTCACATTCTTTTCCGAGGCTTGAGCGATCACCTGATCGTGGCTTTTGTCCTGAAGGTGGTACTCGACCATCAAGACGTCGGCCCAATCCAATGCGAGCTGTGCCCCTTCGACGGTTTTCCCCGACAAGCCGATAGCGCGAATCAGGCCGCGAGACCGGAAGTCCTGCAGAATCGGGACAGTGTCCGTCTGTTCCAGGATCTGACGGTCGTCACCGTTCGAATGGATGAACACAATATCCAGCACATCCGTCCGCAGATTTCGCAAACTTCGTTCGAGGCTGGCTGTGATGCCGGCCGGTGAAAAATCGTAGACCGATTTTCCCTCGGTAAATGTTTCACCAACTTTTGTCGAGAGGACATACTCGCTTCGCCGATGGCCAATCGCATGGCCGATTCGTACTTCACTAAGCCCGTAGGCGGGTGCCGTATCGATCAGTGTGCAGCCAAGGTCGAGTACGGAGTTCAGCAGACGCCCCACCGTAAGCTCGTCGGGCAGATCGTACGGCTGTGGATACTTCACACCCTGATTGCGGCCGATCTTGAACGCGCCAAATCCAAGGGGGGGTACGAGCAGGCCTGTTTTGCCAATCGATCTGGTCGGAATGCTTCGTTCCATCCTGGAAACCTTCAACAAAACCTTTTTCGATCATCTCAGTCGAATCATACCAGTTTGCCACGTGCGAGAATTGGCCAGATCGTCTCCAGCCGATCGTTGCGAAAGCAAAGGTATTCGTCATGAAGCATGGTCGTAAACCCCGAATAGCCGACAATCAGTTCAACCGGGTCACCAATCTTCAATTCCCGTGAGGATGGTCCCAGCTTTAATACAAGATATTCGGCGTTTTGCATGTCCAGACTGGCATCGCTCCAGTCTTTCACAATGGACGTATGGAGTTCGTTGGAAATGGCCGTTCTGCCAGCATCGAGTACGGCGCGATCGAATGCGGGTCGGCTGACGACCGTGGTCAGCACCGTTAGAGCAGGCTTAAGTCCGCTGATATCGGGCATGGTTGTGTAAAAGGGGTCGCCAAAAATTCCTCCGCCCGCTTGAGCTTCAGTTAGACGAGCACAACCGAGTGCTTGTTGTAACGAGCTCGTCCCTGCGGCGCTCACGATGTCGCAACACAAACCATTTTTGATAAAGACATCGCGAGTATGCGTCAGAATTCCCATCGCAGCGTCAATCTGACGACGTTTTTCGTCTGCGTCTTTGATCGGTATGACATGACCTTCGTAGCCCATAATACCGGCAAGCTTAAGTCCAGGAAGTTGCTCGATAGCACGAGCTAATTCGAGGGCGTCTCGACCGGGTCTGACCCCCGTTCGATCCATTCCAATATTCATGTCGACCAAGACGCGGCACGTAACACCCTGTCGAACGCATTCGGCCGAAAGGGGTGCCGCCTGGACATAGTGATCGCATGCGACGATCAGATTGGCGTTGTGACAGAGGTTGGCAATTCTGCGAATCCGAGCGTCACCAACGGGAGGGTATGCCAACAGGATTTCGTGAATCCCTGCCGAAGCAAAAACTTCTGCCTCTGAGACTTTGGCACAGGTGATGCCAATCGCTCCCTCACGAATCTGGAGATTCGCGATATCCGGAGACTTATGGCAGGCCGAGTGCGGTCGCCAGTCTTTTCCTGCAGCGCGGGTGATCGCGGCGATATGCCTGATGTTCGCTTCAAATGGGGCAAGATCCACACAAAGTGACGGACTTTCTACGTCCGCCTTGCGATCACCAGGGGAGGCCACAATGGTCCTCTCGGAAATGGGGACAGGTCAATGAAGCGGTTGGAAAAGAAACTTCCCGCGCCATCACTTCTTCAGTCATCGCACACATGTTTCGACATTGAAATTCGATTTTGACCACAAACGAAAATTGGGGACAAAGTGAATCTTTGCCCCCAACTTCTCATTTGACACCGCCAATGAAGACTACTTTGATTCTTCGGCTGGTTTCGCTTCGCCTTCGGCAGGCTTCTCTTCAGCAGGCTTGGTTTCTTCTTTGGTTTCACCAACGGGCGTCGCGTCACCTCCGGCAGGTGTGGTCATTTGCGAGTGCATTTTCGACATATCCATTGGCGGCGATGCCACGGGGGGCTTTGCGTTTTCACAACCGATCGCCATAAGGCTGATCACGAGAGCAATCGAAGTCTTTTTCATCTGCGTTGTCCTTCAGGATGGTAAAAAAAACGGCGTCAAAAGCGGCGGTTAACACAGTTTGTCGTCAGAGGGCTGGGGGGCGACTCGGGACCGCAACAACTTTCGAGCATCTAATTCAGAATACGCATCCGTCCACCCCACGGCAAGCGGGATTGAAGTCGAAGTTCAATCAATGACGGGAGTTGGAAACGATTCCAAAAAACTTGATTACAAAACTTTGCCGTGGCGATTGACATTCACGGCGATCCCTGTAACATGCCCCACCCCGCCGCCGACCAAATCGGAAACGTAGCGGGGAACCTGATCTTTGAAAACACGGTTGGAGAGAATTGAGAATCAGTTTTGTTCGTATTGATGCGGTTGCTGGCCGTGCAAAGACCTTGTCTTACAAGGCTTTCAGAAATGAAAGTTTTTGCCGGCCTTGTGACAAAATGATCGTGGAAGCCGTACAGCTTCCGGTCGAAAGACAATGATCAGTCAGCGTATGGCCAGCGGACAAACCCACGTTAACATTTTCAGCGAAGGTCAACGCAAGTTGATTGAAGCTGTTTCTGAAAACAATACTCAAAGGGTTTGATCCTGGCTCAGAATGAACGTTGGCGGCGTGGATTAGGCATGCAAGTCGAGGGAGAACCGCAAGGGGACACCGGCGAACGGGGTAGGATCACGTAGGTGACGTACCCCCAGGGCGAGGATAGCCACGGGAAACTGTGGGTAATACTCGATAATCTTCCGGATCAAACTGGAAGCAATGGGTGAGATTCCACCTGGGGAGCGGCTTACGCAGTATCAGCTAGTTGGTGAGGTAACGGCTCACCAAGGCTATGACGCTTAGGGGGTGTGAGAGCATGGCCCCCACCACTGGCACTGAGACACTGGCCAGACACCTACGGGTGGCTGCAGTCGAGAATCTTCGGCAATGGACGAAAGTCTGACCGAGCGACGCCGCGTGCGGGATGAAGGTCTTCGGATTGTAAACCGCTGTCGGAGGGGATGAAGTATACGAGAGCTATCTCTTGTATTTGACAGAGCCTCGGAGGAAGCACGGGCTAAGTTCGTGCCAGCAGCCGCGGTAATACGAACTGTGCGAACGTTATTCGGAATCACTGGGCTTAAAGGGTGCGTAGGCGGTTAACTAAGTCACGTGTGAAATCTTCTGGCTCAACCAGAAAACTGCGCGTGATACTGGATGACTTGAGTGAGGTAGGGGTGTGTGGAACTTCCGGTGGAGCGGTGAAATGTGTAGAGATCGGAAGGAACGCCAGCAGCGAAAGCGACACACTGGGCCTTGTCTGACGCTGAGGCACGAAAGCTAGGGTAGTGAACGGGATTAGATACCCCGGTAATCCTAGCCGTAAACACTGAACACTGGAGGACGGGGGCTTCGGCCTTCGTTCTCGTAGCGAAAGCGTTAAGTGTTCCGCCTGGGGAGTATGGTCGCAAGGCTGAAACTCAAAGGAATTGACGGGGGCTCACACAAGCGGTGGAGCATGTGGCTTAATTCGAGGCAACGCGAAGAACCTTATCCTGGGTTTGACATGCATGGATTAACCCTATGAAAGTAGGGCCACGCTCGCAAGAGTGGAACATGCACAGGTGCTGCATGGCTGTCGTCAGCTCGTGTCGTGAGATGTCGCGTTAAGTCGCTAAACGAGCGAAACCCTTATCCTTAGTTGCCAGCACGTTATGGTGGGGACTCTAAGGAGACTGCCGGTGTCAAACCGGAGGAAGGCGGGGATGACGTCAAGTCCTCATGGCCTTTATGCCCAGGGCTGCACACGTGCTACAATGGGGCGTACAAAGCGTCGCAAGCCTGCGAAGGCAAGCTAATCGCAAAAAGCGTCCCCCAGTTCGGATTGCAGGCTGCAACTCGCCTGCATGAAGCCGGAATCGCTAGTAATCGCAGATCAGCATTGCTGCGGTGAATGTGTTCCTGAGCCTTGTACACACCGCCCGTCAAGCCACGAAAGCGGGGGGCATCCGAAGTCGCTGCGTGAACCGCAAGGACACAGGTGCCTAAGATGAACTCCGTGATTGGGACTAAGTCGTAACAAGGTAGCCGTAGGGGAACCTGCGGCTGGATCAC
>JBAXBD010000268.1:0-8007 GCA_037142165.1 Schlesneria sp.
GATGAAGTCAGGTTTGTCATAATGCAAGGCTCCGGAGCAACGATCGACGACCACTCGCAAGCTCGTGCGAAAGGAATTACTTTCTCAAGGTGGTTATCAATTTGTCAGGACGGGTTGACGTGAAGGCAATTCCTCCGTGGAGACGCGCCGGCGATAGCCTCTCAAGTCGGAATCGTAAATGAGAGAATCGAGATCGTAGGGATTGCCCGGAACCGGATCTGCTTCAAAGTTGTGAAGAGGTGGAGGTGAAGTTGTCTGCCACTCAACTGATGCGGCTCCCCATGGGTTCGCTGGAGCTTTTCTCCCTCGGTACAGGGAATAGATCAACGTGAGAGCGACAACGCACAGCGAGGCTCCCAGCAAGAACGCGCCGATCGTCGAAAGCTGATGATACAGCTGGAACTTCGGGTCGTAATTGTAGTAGCGGCGGGGCATTCCACGGGCACCCAGGATGAACTGAGGAAAGAAAGTCAGGTTGAATGCAGCGAACACACCAAAACATCCAATCCGTCCCCAAAGCTCGCTATACATCCGCCCGGTCATTTTCGGCCACCAGTAAAACAAGCCTGCGATAAAGGAAACGAGCGTGCCTCCCATCATCACATAATGGAAATGTGCCACAACGAAATATGTATCATGCAGATGGATGTCGGTGGCCAATGCGCCGAGGAACAGCCCCGACAGTCCACCGATCGTGAACAGGAAGATGAAAGTCAGTGCATAACACATGGGCGTCGTGAGAATAATTGATCCGCGGTACATCGTCGCCAGCCAGTTGAAGACCTTAATGCCGGAAGGAATCGAAACACTGAAGGTCAAGGCACTGAAAACGATCGCAGAAATGCGAGACTGGCCGCTGGTAAACATATGGTGCCCCCAGACAAGGAATCCCAGAAGCGCGATCGCGATACTGCTGTAGGCAACAAAACGGTATCCGAAAATCGGCTTGCGGCTGAACACTGAAACGATTTCGCTGATGATGCCCATTGCGGGCAAGATCATGATGTAAACGGCGGGGTGCGAATAAAACCAGAAGAAATGCTGGAAGAGAACGGGATCTCCGCCGAGCTTGGGATCAAAAATTCCGATTCCGAGGGCGCGTTCGGCAATCAGCAGCGTCAATGTGATACCCAGCACGGGTGTCGCGAGAACCTGAATGATCGATGTGGCGTACAGTGACCAGAGGAACAAGGGCATCTTAAACCATGTCATCCACTGTGGGCGCATCGTGTGCATTGTCACGATGAAGTTGAGACCGGTGAAGATGGAGCTAAAACCGAGAATGAAGACGCCAATACTCGCGGTAATCACGCTGGATGTCGTTGTCGTGCTGTAGGGTGTGTAAAACGTCCATCCCGTGTCCAAGCCGCCCAATACAATCGCGACGAGAAGGAAAACGGCCCCCCCTACCCACAAATAGTAGCTGGCGAGATTAATCTTGGGGAACGCAACGTCTTTGGCTCCGAGCATGACTGGCAGGATAAAGTTTCCTAAAGCTGCTGGAATGCTGGGAATGATGAACAGGAAGGTCATCACTGCACCGTGCAGTGTGAACGTGTGATTGTAGGTGTCGTGATCCATGATCGTACGCTCGGGGGTCCACAACTCCATTCGAATCAGGAGCGCAAGGAGTCCGCCCAGGAGAAAGGACGTCAGAACCGAAACCAGATACATCATGGCAATACGCTTATGGTCGAGGGTGGCGGCCCACGACCATAAGCCGTGCGAGCAATTCAGGTAGTTCTCGAATCCTGGTGCGTCGTCGACTTTCGACGATTCCGGTTCAATCTCGATGATCGACATGACACTTTCCTTTTACTTCAGACTTCTTAGAAATTCGATAATTGCGTCGATTTCCGTGTTTTTTAACTGTCCTTTATAGGACGGCATGACTGGACGATATCCCGCTCGAATCTTTGCCATTGGCTCGAGAATCGATTCACGGATGTAATTCTCGTCGATTTCAACTTTCGTTCCGTCAGCCAGTTGCTGCGAGGAACCGAATGTCCCGAGGAATGAAGGCCCCGTTCGCGCTGTCCCATCAACCGAATGACATTGCGCACAACCTCGGCGGTTGTACAAAAGTTTGCCCGCTTCGGCTGGAGGCAGGGTCGCCATCAGATTTGATGACTGCTCCAGCCATTTTTCGAATTCACCTGACGCATGTACGACGACTTGCGAAAGCATGTCTGAATGTTTTGTCCCGCAATACTCGGCACACAGTAACGGAAAGACTCCCGTTCGATTGGCTTCAAACCACATCGAACTGTAACGCCCCGGAACGAGGTCCTGTTTCAGGCGGAATGCGGGAACGTACAAGCTGTGAATCACGTCATCCGAAGTCATCGTCAATTTCACCGCTCGGTCAACCGGCACATGTAACTCGCCATCGATGTAGCCATTCGGATACTGGAACGCCCAGGACCATTTCTTCGCAACGACCTTGATCTGATAGGTCTCCGCAGGGGGCGTCCGCATGTCGAGGTATCCGACAAAACCTTGAAAAAAAATGAGAGCGACGAGAATTGCGGGAATTACCGACCATGCCACTTCAAGAGAGGAATTGTGGTCAGGTGCGAATTTACGCGCATATCCGGGTCGACGACGATAAATGATCACGAAAATGACCATTACGCCCACAATCAGCACAAAAAATGCAATGCAGAGTCCGAGGATAAAATAGAACAGACCGTCGACTTCATTGGCCATCTGCGTACCGGATGGAGGAAACCAGAATGAACCTCCATCCGACTCGGACGATGTTGCAATTGTTTTTGGATCCATGATTCACACTTTCAAGCCATTTGCTTCTCGACGAGTTTGCCACCTGCGATCCGATCAGACGCTGATCTGCTTCACATCGCGTCCGACAAGTTTTGTTGATCTCAAACGACCGTCAGGGACAATCTGGGGAGGGTCCGTCAGGCGATGGCGGCGCTCACTCAGGAACTGTGCGATTAACCATGTGCTAATGACGATTGTCGTAACGGCTCCCGCCGTCGTCATCAAACGCCTGGCTGCCAATGAGTAGCGACCAGAAACAAAGTCATAATGAAAACAATAAAGCAGAATTTGATCGAGGGTCGTACCAATCAGACCCGAACCGGCTTCGACCAGTGAAAGCCGCAGGGTCTGCGGCACGAACGCAACTCCGTACAAGTACCGCGACAGCCTGCCATCGGGCGTAACGCACGCGCAGACTGCGGGGTGAACATACTCCTTTTTCTCAGGAAGATATCGATAGCTAAAGCCAACCGATTTCGCCAAAGCATCGACTGATTGTTGAGACCCGACCAGAAAATGCCATCCCGCCCCCGTACCTTTCCGACCATACATCTGGAAGTACTTCTGACGAGTCTGAGCAGCTCGAAAAGGAGTTTCGTTGGGATCGATACTCACCGAAACAAACTCGAAATCCCTTCCGCATTGCAGTTCGACATCCGACAGGCCGTTGACAAGTCCCGTGAGCTGAAGACTGCAGAGCATCGGACAATTCGAGTAATTAAACGACAGAAGAACTGGACGTCCCATACGAAAGAACTGACGCAACGAGACCGTACGCCCAGATTCATCACGAAACTCCAAGTCGAGTGGAATCGTGTCGCCAAGATGTTCAGTGACGCCCATGTTGTCTAATTCAGAAGGGAGCCGATTGTCGTAAATTTCCCCTTCGACGAATTGACCGAGACAAATCAGAGCGATGGCAATCAATGAAATCGCTCGGATAGGCTTTGGATCAAAAGCTTTGAGTTGATTGATGATCATGATCTGAACCTCTTTTTTGCTTCTGGCTTTCGCGGTTAACCGTTAATGCCATCGCTTCTTCAATAGGAATCGCAACGATTTGTTTTTCTCGGTCAACCCAGCCGTAAGTGTTGAGACGATTTCGCTGATCACTGAGGAACGATTCGGGTCCGATCGTCGGAGATTTGACAACTTTGCGTTCAAATTCCCGCAATTCAAAATTGTGGTACATCGCCTGGAGTCCGATGATGATGACAAACGTCCCGACAGCACCGCATAAACCAATTACGGTGATGTTTTGATTACTGACATCGTCGTAAGTCGCCATAAGTTTCCTCTCCGGTTTCTTGCCATGGGGGGCAGGTAGGAATTTTCAATGGACGTCACGGAGGGATTCCCGGAGTCTCGGGTCTCCCAAGGGAATTAATGAATTGTTTCCGGCAATCAAAAGCCAGCCAGCGGAGTAAATACCGCCGATTCCGATCAGACACAGGACTGGTTGAAGGAAGGCCTGGGGACCAGACGGATCAAGTGTCGGAAAAATTAACCAGTAGAGGTCGACAGCATGCATGATCACCAAGACCAGCGACCAGAACGCCAAGACCTGTGGAATCTCTTTCATTCGACGTGGCATGAGCCCAAGGAATGGCAGCACAAAATGTCCGGCGATCAACAGTAATGACACTGTTGCCCAACCGCCTGATTGTCGTGCTTTGAACCAAGCTGTCTCTTCCGGAATGTTCGCGTACCAGATCAACAAATACTGTGAAAACGCGATATAGGCCCAGAAGCAATTGAAACCAAACAATAATTTCCCCAGATCGTGGCGATGGGTTTCAGTGACCATCGACAGCAGGCCCATTCTCCGCTGGAGGATGTCGACGCTCAAAATGAGTGCTGCGAGGAATCCAACGATGCTTGCACTGAAAAAGTAGATCCCGAAGATCGAACTGAACCAGTGGGGGTCGAGCGACACGATCCAGTCGATCGACGCAAATGTCACGGTGAATGCAGACACCAGAAGCGTAGGGGCACTTAATCGTTCCAGGCGGAGCGTTGTCTCTGAGTCACCGTCCACGTCCTGCTGAAACGACGCACGCCAGAATTTCCGAGCCAGGTAGCTCCACGCCGTAAAGTAGAGGATCGATCTGATCACGAAGAACGAGGCATTCAGATAGGGGGTCTTGTTCCGAATGAGCTCATCAGTCGCCGCTAAGGTTGGATCATTCCAGATATACAGCGACGATTGACCGAGCATCAGTCCGACGAGTATCGGCACGAAGGTGAGGGCATTGACGATAATCGAAGCAGCAAAGATCTCAGCAATTCGCCGCAACACGACGCTCCACCCGGCACGCGTCAAAAACTGAATTGAGATAAAAAACAGGGCGCCGAGAGACAAGCTTGTCCAGAAGCAGATCGCGAGCAAATAACTGTGCCAAAAATGTCTCATCCCATCGTGGGTTTTGATGTCAACAAAAAGTGCAATAATCAGGTTAAGAACACCAAAGACGGCAGCCGCCTGGCTGACCCGACGCCCCAATACGGGAAGATTTTGATCCTTCAGGGTCATCGAAGGTTGTTTAAGCTGTGATGCCAGTTCGCTTGTGGCGGTACTCATGTGGTCACTCCTTCGGCAGTTCACGCAGGGAAGAAATCATGTCGGCAGGAACGTCCTGCACATTGGCGGTACGCGACTGCTGCAGTGCCCGCAGATAGAGTAGAATGGCCCAGCGATCCTCAACCGGAATCAGATCACCGTAGCCAGGCATTTTCCGCACACCGTGTGTGATGGAGTTAAAGAGCCGTCCCACCGGTTGTTTCGCGACGTTCTCGGAATGGAACGACGTTGGTTTAATCCATGTACCCTGTTCAAGCTCCAACGCTCTGCGGGTCACAAGACCATCACCGTCGCCAGCGAGTCCGTGACAACTGGAACAATAGATGTTGTATCGTTCCTGACCCCGCTTCATCGCTTTCGATGTGACCGCGATTGGGAAATCTTGGACCCAAGGGAGTGAATCGAGCGGATCCGGGGATGGAAGAGCACCAGGAGCATTCGCCGCCGCTCCGGCCATGCCAGTCACGCTCGGCTGAGCTTTCGACGAAATCGGTACCACATTGATTGAGGCAACGGGCGCTGCGGAAATCGGCTCGGTATCCAGACCTTCATGTAAGCGACGATCCAATCTCATTTCACCTCTAGCGATTGTCCCCGCTGGCTGCGGTCGCATGGCTCTTCCATCCGCGAAGAGATGGCTAGCCCGCTGGGGTTTGAATTTCGGCTGGAAATCCATATCGGTAATGGCGTGATATCGGGGAAGTTTTGTTGTCGTTGATCGCTTTTGAGCGATCAGGGCCGGAGGTATGAGCGCCATGACTGCAGCGATCGCGATCAATGCGGGTACCAGAGCGGGCAAACGCCCTTCGCGAGGATTAACGGAAATACAAGAGTCGATGGCGGTTGCGTGGCAATCTTCAAATAGTTTTGTCACGACATCCCGGTCAAACTTCGGGTCGCTCGCGGAGATGACGATGAAGAATCGATCACTCGTCGCTCTCAGAAATCGCTCGCTATTAAAAAGATGATTCGAGAACTTCGGTAGTTGATTCAGTGCCAGCATGCCACCAAGCGTTGCAATTGCAGCAAACAAAATCATCATTTCAAAAGCGATCGGGGCTGCTGCCTCAAAAGCAAAGAAAGGTTTGCCACTGATCCAGAATTTGTAGTCAACCGCGTTCATCCACCATTGCATCCCGAGCGCCGCAATAATCCCCGTCACGCCCGCTGCTAAAGTGAACCATGGAAGCCGGGTCGATCTGATCCGAAGCACCTCATCGATTCCGTGAATTGGGAACGGACTGTGGACATCCCAATCAGACCAGCCCGCTTCACTCACTCGCTTCGCAGCAGCCATCACGCGACTCGCTGTCGGAAACTCCGCGATGATCGCGGCCAACTCCGCCGGCTCGACTCGATTTGAGTCCTGACCTGGTCCGTCAGACATCAATTCAGGGGAAGTCATTTAGGATTTACCTCAGAGATCACGCGTTGAGCGAACTCAGTCCGGAAAACATCTTGTCAGTTGTGACATTGATTCTCGGGAAGGATCGATTTCACTTCAGACATTGCGACAATCGGCATGAAACGACAGAAAAGCAGGAAGAGGGTAAAGAATAAACCGAAACTCCCAACTAACATGCCGATATCAACGAACGTCGGCTGATAGTAACCCCAGCTCGAAGGGAGGAAATCGCGACTTAGCGACGTGACCGTAATGACAAATCGCTCGAACCACATCCCGATATTTACAAAAACGCAGACAACGACCATCAACCACGGAGTCGTGCGAAATTTCTTGAACCAGAAGAATTGGGGACTGACAACGTTACATGTAATCATTGTCCAATAGGCCCACGCGTAAGGGCCGAATGCTCTGTTAATAAACGCAAATTGCTCGTAACGATTGCCGCTGTACCAGGCCGTGAAAAATTCCATGGCGTAGGCGTACCCGACCATTGTTCCTGTTAATAAAATAATCTTCGTCATGTTTTCAAGGTGTCTGAGAGTGACAAGCTCCCTCAGCCCGAAAAACTCGCGGGCTGGAACCATCAGTGTCACCACCATCGCAAATCCACTGAAGACTGCACCTGCGACAAAATAGGGCGGGAAGATCGTTGTGTGCCATCCTGGTAGCTGCGATACAGCGAAGTCAAAACTCACGATGGTATGAACACTGATCACGAGTGGAGTCGCTAACGCAGCAAGGAGCAGATACGCCTTTTCATATCGGTGCCATTGGCGAGCGGACCCGGTCCAACCTAACGCTAATACGCCGAAAATGATTTGACGAATTCGAGTCTTCGCACGATCGCGAAACGTCGCAAAATCGGGAATCATTCCCATGTACCAGAAAAGGATTGAAACCGTGGCGTAGGTTGTGACGGCGAAAACGTCCCACAACAGCGGGCTGCGAAAATTCGGCCAGATCGCATTCTGATTCGGTAGGGGCAACAGCCAGTAGATCACCCAGACTCGGCCGACGTGAACGGTTGGGAAAAGACCAGCGCAGACCACCGCGAAAATCGTCATCGCTTCTGCGAAACGGTTGATACTCGTTCGCCAGTTCTGCCGAAACAAAAAGAGGATCGCGGAGATCAAAGTGCCAGCATGTCCGATGCCGACCCAGAACACAAAATTGACGATGTCCCACGCCCAGAACACTGGCGCGTTGTTACCCCAGACGCCCACCCCCGTAAAGA
>JBAXBD010000269.1:0-7997 GCA_037142165.1 Schlesneria sp.
AGATTGCTGAATGCCTCATCGGTCGAGCCTTCAGACATAATCATCACGTTGCCAGGTTGACCGCTCGATTCAGTCATCGAATACATCCCGTTGACGAACGCCAAGAGCATGATTTGAATTCCGATGACCAGCGTAAACGAACCGATCATGAACAGCGTCGTGAGCCATCGCGTTCTCAGGTTCATGATGTTGTAGCTGAGGGGTACTTTTCCAATCGCCAGTAGAATCAGCAGCAGAAGCGCGGCCCCTGCGAAAACCGCTTTTAGCACTGGAGAAGAGGCACCGAAAACTTGCCACGGCGCGGCGGCGACGTGAAATGATTCAAGCATGATTTAGGCGTCTTTTGTTCGCGTGTGAAAAATTGGATTAATTGAACAATTTAATGACCTGCGACATGTTGTTCGTCAGATTCACGAAATCCTTTTCGAACATCGTCAGCTTTTGCTTATGCCACCTTGGCAAAGACGTCTGAAACGCGGACGCCGCGCGCTGTGATCGCTGGGATAAAACTTCCTGCAAACGCCGTGACAGCTCCCATTGCGGCACCCCACCACAGGCAGTTGATTGGAACAGCAAATTTTGGAAAAAAAGCAATCGGAAATGGTAACCCGCCCCAGACTCCGTTGATGATTCCATAAGCCAGCCCGGCGCTCAGCAAACCTGACAACGTACCAATCAGCAAGGCCTCGCTCAAAACGAGTGTTAAAATCTGCCAGGGCAAAAAGCCCAAAACTTTCAAAACGGCGAATTCGATTCGACGCTCACGAACACTGATGCTGATCGCATTCGAAATCACGAGCGACAAAACAAGCATACAGGCCGGAGCAAGAAGCCATCTGACCCCCCAACTGATATCGCGATAGGCATCGAGAAACGAAGAGATTCCCGTCGAGGAAGTTTCGCACTTGACTGCCGGGTTCGTGAACGACGGTGCGGTCAGGATTTGTTCGGTCAACTTGTTAAAGGAAACTCGATCAGGCACGCGCAACCAGACAAGACTTAGTGTTTTGTCTGCCAAAGGATGCGGCTTGTTGTTATTTTTTGCCTTGTAGGTGTCAAGTTCCGTCTCGAAAAAATCGCGATTGATGATGGCGCTATCGGTGTACTGAGCCGTTTCTTTTGGAAACGATCCAACGATTTCCAACTCGAGATTGATGTCCCGATAGTTACGTCCGTATGCCGTGATCCGATCTCCGACTTTCTTCTTGAGTTTTGCAAGTCGTCCTTCGCCAATGATGACACCGTTTCGAACCTCTTTCATCCGCTTAATTGCATCGATCAAAGGCCTAGCCTGTTCGTCGGTCAAAGCATCGATATTATCGAGCATGCTTCGCGCCTTTTCGGCTTCCATAATAAAAGAGAAGAAAAGATTTTCGTAACCTCGTTTTGCCGGATTGGATTCCGTTGAGCCCACAAAAAATCCCCAAGTCATCGAATCTTGCGGATGGACTGCAGAAGTATCGCTTGGGTCCGCGGCCCCTGCACTCAGGCCCGCCGCATACGAGTAAGGCATGAGACTTGGGTTTTGCCATTTTTCGGTGACAATTGCCTTAATATTGGCGCTCTTTTCTGTCGTCACCTTGTCGAGTGTGGTCAGGACAGTGAAAACAAGTGTCACGACCAACACCAACATCATGGTGCCAAGCGACGTTAAGATTGTCCGCACGGGATTTCGTGCAATGTTTTCGAAAACGAGTACGAGAAATTTCATATTCTTATTCCCCGGATTGACCGTTGTTTGGATGAGTTTGCGATTTAGCCACTACTGGCAAGAGTCTTGGCTCACCAATGATTCCCGACTTTGGAGCCTCGCTCTGGATGCCATGCTCAGCTCAAAGCGGCTGTCATCGGAACACGTCGGCCTGATGATCACTTACGCGTATTCTGGTGTTTGCGTCGCTAATCGCCCCTTTTCCAGGTGGACGATTCGATCTGCCCGCTTAGCGGCATTGGGGTCGTGTGTCACCATCACAATTGTTTTGTTGAGCGTATTCTTCAATTCAACAAGAAGGTTCAAAATTTCGTGCGCCGACTTTGCGTCCAGGTCACCAGTCGGCTCATCCGCCACGATTAATGACGGGTCGGTCACAATCGCACGAGCGATACCAACTCGCTGCTGCTGACCGCCGGATAGCTGGCCCGGACGGTGCCACATTCGATCGCTGAGACCAACAATGTCGAGTGCCGTTGTGACCTGCTCACGTCGCTGTGATGCAGAGAGCGGCAGAAGCAATAACGGCAATTCCACATTTCGCAATGCAGATAACACGGGCAAAAGGTGATAAAACTGGAAGATGAAACCTAAGCTCCTTGTACGCCATCCCGCAAGTTGACCTTCTGACATCTGTGAAATTTCTTCTCCCTGGACACGAATTGATCCGGTTGTCGGTCGATCAAGTCCAGCGATGAGATTCAAAAGAGTGGTCTTCCCCGAACCCGACGGTCCCATTAACGCAACATATTCACCCTGCTGGACGTTCAGATTGAGCCCGTTGAGTACGTCCAGCACTTCGCTGCCGCGCTTGAACGATTTATGAACATCGTGAACTTCAACACACGGATCGGACGAGGACATCAACAATTCCTTTTTATCATCTCGGTTACGGCGCTGGCTTAAACTGTTCGGTGGCGGATTCGCGTTGCGGTGTTTCGAACTGTGTTCGAATCGGCGAAAATTCCTCGTCAACGATGTCTGCGTAGAACCTGACAATCGCGCCCATTTCGGGTCTGAGGTATTGACCTTCTTCATCGGCCGGAACTTTCAGCCGAACTCGAACGGGTACTGCACCCTTGGCCCGGTCGGCAATCGGCATCAATCGAGAGACGACTCCATCATACGATCGATCCATGTAGGCTTCCGGCTGAACTTTGCAGCGTTGTCCTTTTTTCACTTTCGCAATTTCACGCTCTTGGATGGAAAGCTCGACCTCAAGCTTCGAAAGGTCGGCCATGTCACACAAGCTGAACGATCCGTTAAATGCGACTGGATTGACAAGGTTACCTAATTCCGCATTCTTCTTTAAAACTGTTCCCGAAATGGGAGCAACAATGATGCAGTTATCAAGCCTCCATTTCGCCCGACGAACTTCGGCTTCCGCCTGCCGAACCTGTGCCTGTGCCGCCTTCTTTCGCTCGGGACGTGGACCGTCAACCATCAACTGAGCCGTTGCCGAAAGCTTGTCAACTCGCCTGGTCATCATTTGAAACTGCGATTCCGCCGCTTCGTAGTCCTGTTTGTTCCCGAAGCCTTTTAGCCACAGATCCTTTGCGCGTTTGTAGTCACGCTCTGCTTGTTCCAGATTTGTCTGTGTTTCCGCCAAATCCGCCTTGACTTGCTTGATCTCATCAGGTCGTGACCCCTCGAGTAATTCCGCAAGATTCTCTTTCGCGGCTTCAAGCAATCCCGTCACACGCTGGAATTCTGCCTGGTATTCAGTACTGTCCAATACGGCCAGCACAAATCCACTTTCAATTCTTTGTCCCGCTTCAAAGTTTAATTCAATCACGCGACCGCTCACCTGGGGACTCACCAGGATCTGTTGCTCGGGAATAATGTAACCCTTCGATTCCACTACAGGACCCGTGGAATTCGTCGAACCCTGTGCGTTCTTGGTCGCCTCTGAAGCAGTCCTGGCCGATTCTGTTGGCGGCGCCACGACATCCACCGTCTGCAAAGTTTGAGCCGCGAATGGTGCCGCAAATGGGCTTCCCATCAACAGCAGGTATGCGATCGCCGCAGTCAGGGAGAAAACGAGAAACCAAGGCAATTTTGAGCCTCGGGCTGATGACTGACCGGGTCGGGGCAATCGGAGCGATTGAACGCGCTCTTTGAGCGACGCATTCGACGCAGAGGAATCAGTCATTGACGGAAAATTCCCGGAAAAAATATGGTGGTCGCGTTCCCTCGTGACGAATCCAAGTCCTCTGTTTCAACTGGCGCTTCGTCTTGACTATGATCGCACGTCGAGTCCAAATTGCCAATCGAATGCTCGGTACAATTGCAATAATACTACCAGCCGTCCTTTCGATGAAGTTGGAACCGGTCGTTTTTTGTTCACGTATTACAATTCTAGTCATCGCGGCGAAGGTTTGATTCGGTTCAAGCGAAACGGTTTTCCGTCTTTTCCGTTTCACTGTTATGTATCAAGCGGCGATTCCTTCCTTCGCTGATCCAGAGAAATGTCCCTGAATGGTTGCGATCAGTAAAACGGAATTGGAACTCAACACGATCGATCACGACAACCGTGATTGGAAGTTTACGTTTTTCATCTCGCTGTTGTTATTTTCCATGACCGCAGTCGTCTACACTTCGGCGTGCAATAACGGATTTGTGGCCTGGGACGATGATGATTATGTATACCAGCAACAACAAGTCCTCAATGGAATCTCGTGGCAAGGCATCCTCTGGGCGACGAAGGCCGAAGTCGCTGCAAACTGGCATCCGTTGACGTTAATCTCACTTCAAATTGATGCCCAATTCTTCGGCCCGGGTGCATACGGTTTCCATCGTACTGCAGTTCTTTTGCACGCTCTCAATTCGGCTCTGGTTTTCCTGGCAATCCAGTCATTAACGGGAAATCGGCTTCGGAGTGCATTGGTCGCTGGCCTGTTCTCTCTTCACCCGATGCACGTCGAATCGGTTGCCTGGATTTCAGAGCGAAAAGATCTGCTCAGCGGCTTCTTCTTTTGTCTGACACTTCTTGCCTATGCGCATTACGTTCGCGCGCCTTCGATCGCTCGATATCTGCTGATTGTCCTCACGTTTGGATTAGGACTCAGCTCAAAATCGATGCTCGTCACAACACCGTGCGTCCTGTTGCTACTCGATTACTGGCCTCTTGCCCGACTCAAGAGCCTTTCCCCAACTGAAACGCGACAAGCCTCGAAAATTTTTATTGAAAAAATACCTCTTTTGGCTTTGTCAGCGGTCAATTCACTAATCACGATTCAATACCAGAAAAGCGCAATAAAAAGTTTGTCCCGAATTCCGCTTTGGGACCGCATTGAAAATGCCGCCGTGAGTTATCTCTATTATCTCTATCAGACGGCTTGGCCGACTGAACTTTCGCCTTATTACGCCCGTCACGAAATCCCTGATATTCAGGCTCTTGTTGCTGCGTTGGTGCTGACTTTGTTGACGGGATTAGTGATCTGGCAGAGAACACGACGACCCTACTTGATCGTGGGTTGGCTCTGGTTTATTGGAATGCTGGTACCTGTGATTGGGATATTTCAAGTGGGGCATCACGCACGGGCCGATCGGTACATGTACCTCTCGCAAATCGGCCTCTTTCTCGCAGTGATCTGGTACGGTGGCGATCTTCTGTCCCGAACACGCCGACGCAAATTGATTTCGATCGGTCTCATCACGATTGTCCTGGCGAGCTGCGCTCTTTTGACGATCCGCCAGATCCCAGTCTGGAAGAATTCGCAATCCATGTGGCAGCAGGCATATCGCCTCGACGCTAATAATTCGTTGGCGACATATCATTTAGCAGAGTTTCTGCTGAACGACGGCAACAAACCGGAGGCGATTCGGCTGACAAGAAATGCAATTCAGAACGAGGATCGGTCTGATTGCGAAACTCTCGTGATGCTTGGCATGCTGATGGCCGATTGCGGTGAGTACGAAGATTGCGTAAACGCTCTCGATAAAGCGCTGGCTGAACATCCAAACGACGAGGATGTCCTCAGTAATCGAGCCAAAGCCTTGTCGGCACAAGGAAAATGGAAAGAAGCGGTAGACGACTATCGTCGATCCGCAAAGATTGCTCCAGCCTCCCCTTCCTATCAGTTTTATCTCGCTCATGCATTGGGAAAAATCGGCCAAACGGAAGAATCTCGTCAGATCTATGCATCTGCTGTGAAACGTTGGCCGCAATGGCCTCTCAAGGTTGCAAGCAGGGCATGGTGGATGTCGACCAGCCCGAATCCAGGTGACCGAGCGAATTTCTGGCCTGTTTGTCTCGCCGAGCAGGCATGCGAAGCCACAGGAGGAAACCTTCCCCAGTTTCTCGACGCGCTCGCCGCAGCTTATGCGGAATCAGGCCGTTTTGAAGAAGCGATTGAGACGGTCAGACGAGCAATTCAGCAAGCAGATCACGTTAAGAACAGCGCCTATTCCAAGGTACTGCGCGAGCGACTTGAACTATACGAAAATAATCAGCCCTACCGCGACCGGGCTCCTGCGCCAAATAACCCGTGACCACAGTCAAAACCCTCCTCGCGATAACCACCCCTAATCCAACGTCGCTTTTGAAGCGTTCATGGCAAATTCTTTCGTTGATGAATCAGCAAATTGGATTTGTGACAACGCGACAGATTTCAAAATGGCGGAAAAATGTCGACGTGCATTTCAGTGAAAACGAGACTTTCATGAGTGGGACGGTGTCATCGTGTCCAAATTGCCAGGGAGAAATAGTTCAACGGTATGTCGTAGAGACTATTCATGGCGGTTTTGAATTGAGTCAATGAACCAAGGGACCTCCCGCGAGCGACTTTTTCACGGGACGCGAACTGACCAACGCGAAACTTCCGACAGGCACTTTCCGCTGCCAAAACTGTGGCTTTCTGGAATCGCAGGCTCGACAAGAATTTGCAGAAAAGTGGTAACGATCCATCCGGTTTATCACTTAAAAACGGTTTCCAAATCGGTCACAATCACCAATCGAGTAATTTCATGTGACGAAGCAATTTGAAACTGGTGCTATGACGTCGATCTCGATCCGCGAAAGAATGGCTGCGGGAAAAGCACTTCGTGACAAAGTTCCCCGTGCGTCACATGGGGATTGGTCGCAACGCACTGATCGTGATCCCATTGAGATCTTGCAGAATTGTAACCGGGGCCGCGTACAGGAACTTGTTCCGATTCGATTTGGGCGTATGCTGCAGAATCCTTTTACATTCTTGCGAGGATCGCCGGCTCTGATGGCGCACGATCTTGCTTCGACACCTGTGACGCGTATCCAGGTGCAAGCTTGCGGTGACTGTCACCTTTTGAATTTTGGCCTGTTCGCCACCCCCGAGCGGAACCTGATTTTCGACCTCAACGATTTTGATGAGACGCTTCCTGCCCCTTGGGAATGGGACCTCAAGCGACTGACAACAAGCTTCGTAACCGCCTCACGTTTGAACGGCATCTCTGATCGACGCACACGTGACATCGTTGCCGCCTGCGGGCGCTCGTACAGAAAACATATGCACGATTTCTCGGAGATGAGTCCCCTGGAAATTTGGTACTACCAGATTAATGTTGAAGATCTGATCCGCGTTGCACCGGATGCCAAGTCGCGACGCCGATTAGAAAAGATCGCCGAAAAAGCAGAATCGCGAGTTGGCGAGAATCTCTTCCCGAAGATCACTGAGGAACAGCAGGGGCAACATCGTTTTATCGAAGATCCTCCAGTCATGACGCGAATTACCGACGATCGCGCGATCGAAATCGTCCGTGAAGGGATTGAGGATTATCGAAACTCATTACCAGACGAACGCCGTTTTTTGTTCGACCGGTATCGTCTGGAAGACTTTGCGCTGCGGGTCGTCGGCATCGGCAGTGTTGCGACGCGCTGCTTCGTGGGGTTGTTTTTCTGCGATGACAAAACACCTCTGCTCTTACAGGTCAAAGAAGCTCGCCAGTCCGTTCTCGAACCCCATGCAGGCAATAGTCCTTTCGAAAATCATGGAAAACGAGTTGTCGTAGGACAGCGACTGGTCCAAGCCGCCAGTGATATTTTTCTGGGTTGGCTGCGCTCCCAAAACGGCCGCGATTTTTACGTACGCCAATTGAGGGATATGAAGTTTTCGATGCCTGTCGAAGATTTTACCGCAGGTGAGATGGAACAGTATGCCGAAGTCTGCGGATGGACGTTGGCGCGGGCTCATGCAACCTCAGGCGATTCGGCTCTGATCAGCGGCTACCTCGGTACAGGCGACAACTTTGATCTCGCGGTAACCGACTTTGCGTTCGCCTACGCTGACCAAATCGAACAGGATCATGC
>JBAXBD010000270.1:0-7993 GCA_037142165.1 Schlesneria sp.
GTCGTAGTTCTTGAGGTAGTCTGTCAACAGTTCGACGGCGGTTGTGTATTCTTGCATTTCATATTTACAGATTGCCGTCCAATAGAAGGCATCTTCGGAGGCCGCGCGGTTAATACGGGCAATTTCAGGCGGATTCGGCTCGACCTCAAGGTGACGGATACGAAGATATTTCGAAGTCGCTTCAGCGAACTTTCCCAGCAACTGATCGGACCGGGATTTCTGCATCTTACGCTCAGGAACTCCCGCGACTGGCTTTCCCTGATCGTCGAGTGTGACCGGAATCGGGACGCTGAACGGCAACGTCAATCGCTGACCTTCCACAGCTTTTTCTTCGGTCGGGTTACGCAGTTCCATCACTTGAAGTCGGGGATACGTCCACGACTTCAGGCTTTCAACTGGCCAGCCACCAAATTTGGCCACGCGATTCAACTGGCCGATTCGCCCCGCTTCGTCCATTAATGGATCATAAAGGACGCAAACATCGCTCGGCGGAAGTACCTGCTCCAGGTTGTACATTCGATAACACCAGAAATTGGCATTCGTGATCAAATAAATGGTTGATTCACGCAGATCCTCAATTGTAAGTCGGTAAGGTTCGTTCACCGACATTTGTTCGAGCCATTCCGGATGAGAAACGATTTCTGAGAGTGTCGCGATGGATGCGTTATTTGTGTTTGAATCAGACCAAATCGGCAACCCGAGCAGCATATCGAAGAGATAGACTTGCCCTTCCACAAGAACGCCGAACAGCCAGTTTTCACCCCCTGTTTTTTTTGCGGACTTGGGTCGTATCACAATCGAATCAACACGAAGTTGCTTTAAAATCTCTGAGCAGATCCAGGCTCGGTCATCAGATGATCCACGCCCCAGTTGCAGGCCTACATACGGAAGCAGTGGAAGTTCAATTTCATCGTCTTTCCACAGAGAGACATTGCGACAGACAAAATCCACGATTAAGGCGACCTTTTGCAATTCGCTTTGACCGCGATCTGACAAATATCCTGCAATGACTCGGTTAAACAAAGCATCTCGAATATGCTTTGCGTCAATGGCATCATATTTGGCTTGATCAAGCCGGGTTGACTCATCCGGCGAAATCCAGCCGGATGGAAACTTGACGGGAACTGGCTTGTCGATCGTTGCCTGGTCGTTGATCTTTTGGATTTCGGCCTGCTTGAATCGCCAGGAATTCAGCAAACTGACCGGTTTATCCGTCGCGGAATTAAATTCTAAGTTTTCCGGGCGCAGTTGATGAATGGCGCTCGTCAACACGTCGTCTGAAGTTGCCGCTGCCGGCGCATTGGAGGACGTATTGATCGAAGAGACCTTTCTGGGGCCGCATCCCGCGACGACAAAGGCCAAAATCACCAGAAAAGTCAGACTGAGCAACCGCATGTCATCGACCCGAAAAAGTGAAATTGATTACAACTTCGCCACATACGACGAATGGATCAAAAACGTTGACCGCCAAAGATGGCACATGATAGGCGCTCACACGAAGAATTTCATTCCTTCGACGTGCTGCTCACCCACGAAAACGAGCCACGTTCTCATGAACGTGGCTCGCCGGATTTTTTAAGGATTTTTTGAACCGTAAATTTACTTAAGGCAAATTCGCGTACGGTTCAATCGCAGAACGTGCGAGTATTCAAACGGGACTGATCAGTCGTCACGAATCTGTCTTCGTAAGGTACCACTCAGTCTTCGTAGTGTACCACTCAGTCTTCGTAGTGCACCACGACATGGTTTCCGATTGATCGAACCGAAACTGCGTACTTTCCATAGTCGTATCGCACTTTGTTTCCGTCATGCGTCACCTTTACTTTCCGTGGATCGCAAGGGGGAACGCAAATCTCGACGTTGACGCAGGACTTGCAGCAGGCATTCTTGTTGCAAGGATCTGGAACCTGAACGAGCGTGGGAACAGCACAAGGAGAAATGTTCCGAGTCCCACGGTACTTGACGTTTTGATAGACCACAGCCGATGGTGGTGCAAGCGTGTAGCCATATTCAACTGGACCGGACGGATATTGGTTCAGCGAAGGCTGAGCCGGTGAAACGTAGGCTGGTTCGCTGTAGACCGGATCGGGAACCGGGGACAAAGGAGCTGGCATGGGAATGGAATTGACTTGCCCGGTCAACGCGGGTCCGACCGACATCGGCAGCATTGATCGCATCGTACGACTTTCGCCAGCACCCACAACGGTAGCCAACATCGCCAGACTCAATCCAACCAACAGTGTTTTCTTCTTCATCATAATCTCCAATCGCAAAACCGCTGAATCACTACTCTGGCAGTGATCCCATTTCGAAAATTCTCGCTGACGATTCAGGCAGACCCCGCCGAAACCATCACGAGCCCATCTGGTTGTGGAAACACAAACAGACTCATGAGAATAGGAATAGTGGGTTGACATTTCCGACGCAAGTGGACAGGGTGAGAAACTCCAATCGCGTGCAATTGCATCAGGTATCTGAGACAAGCATAATGCGCAAATGGCTGGCGGCGCCGGATTTTTTTTTGGGTCGCGCGGTTTCGACGAAACTCGAATTGGCTTTGGACGAGGATTCCGTCATGTCGCTTTTCCGAAACATCGAACGTCGACCTCAGATGAATGATCTCTGGCGAGCACCGCAAACAGTGGCACTCGCGTTGTTGGCGATACTTTTCGCAGTGATTGCTCAGACTGCTGCATTTGCCCAGACGAAAGTCAAGGAGTCTGCAAATGTGCGAGTTGACGAAAAAGGACGGAAATTCGTCAACAAAATCCCGTTTGATGTCTTCTTCGATGATCCCCTCGGAGTCGTGAACAGCAACAAGAACAGCGTGGCTGCGCCAACAGAAGCCGTTTCAGCAAAAGAAGATAAGCCAAAAGAAACAGCGACACCATCGACCCCTTCCGCCAAAGGGACAGGCAGCATTCCCTGGCAGGACTTGATCCCGATCGAAGAACTGCAGGGCGAAGTCAAAACCGTTCGCAACAGCTTGAACAAACAAATGGCAAACCAGGGGAGTTATAACTCGAATTTTAAGGAAATTGCCGTTGACGGTGCAGAAATGGCTGCTTTGGCCGGGATCGTACAAGAGCATACCGAGTCACTGAGCTGGAAAGATAAAGCCCAGTACGTCCGCGACTTTGGTGCCCAATTGAGTCAGTCAGCGGTTGGTTTGGGGAAGGACAATTTCGACAAAACTCGATCGGCGTTTCAGAAACTGACTTCAGTCCTGGAGGGTTCAATTCCAGCCGATGCGGGTGACGTCCCGTCGACTCGTCCTTTTAACGAGGCCGCTTCTCGCAAGGGCCTGATGAAGCGCATCGAGAAAGCGAAGAACTTTATCAAGCAGGACGTCAACAGCGAAGCCAAATTCAAATCCTTGTCCGATCAGATCCGACGCGAAGCGGCACTGATTTCCGCGCTCGGCTCCGTGATCACCACGTCCGGGTACGAATACACGTCGGATGAAGACTATCAAAATCATGCGAAAACGCTGATTGACGGCGGCAAAGACGCCTCCTCGGCCCTTCGGGATGAATCTTACGATCGGTTCAAGCAGGCCGTCGACAAAGTCAATAAATCCTGCACGGACTGTCACGCGTCGTACGGAAACGGCTGATATCATTCGCGTCAGGTTTACCTCTTTTCGTAGCGGAGGCTTCCAGCCTCCGATCGATCGCCCATCACTGTATGAACCTCATGCCAAGTCGTGCCGGTCACTTGATTCCACCGAAAAAACTGATATCCGCGATCCGAAAGCTTGCCTTCGGCCGATGTCCAACGTTTCCGAATGCGGAGGCTGGAAGCCTCCGCTACGCCGTCGCGGCCCCTTGACAGTGGCCATACATTTCAAAAGTCTCTATGGTTCTGTCATCTGGAATTCAACGCACTTCACGTCAAACGAAGGATCACCATGAAGTCCGCCACGCGTTTTGTGTTTCTCGCGGGAATTCTCGCTGTCATCGCGTTCTCAGCCGCGCCGACGGTTGCAGACGTGATTGAACTGAAAACGGGACATAAACTGGAAGGAGATGTGCTTAAGCAACAGGGGGATACGCTTTATGTCGACATCGGAATTGACGTGATCAAAGTCCCCTTAAACCAGATCAAGTCACGTGCCGCAGCTAAAGATGCCGCCAGTTTGCCCGACAATACGCAGAAGCACCAACTCTATCGAACGGCTCAACTTCCCAGCCGGAGCATCAAAGAACTCACAGAAAAATTTGGTGAAGGAGTCGTTCTTGTCCAGACGCCTGGCGGACTTGGATCGGGGTTTATCGTCAATGAAAACGGCTTTTGCGTTACCAACTACCACGTGATTGAACGAGAGACTCGTATTGCCACGACGATTTTTCATCGTGGCGAAGATGGCTCGTTCAATCGCCGCAGGATCGACGACGTTCGAATCGTGGCATTAAACCCGTTTTTTGATTTGGCCTTGTTGCAGATCCCCGTCCAGAAAGACCTCGCGTTCAAGCCGACGTATCTGGCAGCGGAAGAAGATCTGCAGGAAGGGGAGGAAGTCTTCGCGATTGGAAACCCGCTCGGTCTGGAACGATCCGTATCACAAGGAATTATCGGGACCAAAAATCGCAATTTTCGCGGGCAGGTCTACATCCAGACAACAGCAGAGATCAATCCCGGAAATAGTGGTGGTCCGCTCTTTAATGCGCGAGGGGAAGTGATCGGTGTCACGAACATGAAGCTGTTGTTTGCCGAAGGTCTCGGCTTTGCAATCCCTTCACCGTACGTCAAATTATTCCTCGACAATCACGAGGCCTTTGCCTTCGACCGGAACAATCCTAATACGGGTTTCCGATATCTCGATCCACCACGACGCAAAACTATTGGCGAACCCGCAAAAACACCGTGATCCAATTGGTGCTGAAATCCGTTCGGTCGTTGAAACCCCGTTGAATTATGTCGGGTAATGGCGAGAGAACGCTTCCTTTTTTCGAATATCAATTCTGTGCAAAATCAACTCTGCGCCGTTGTTGGAACGGTGATAAGTTGCGAAGATGCTCCCGCCATGTTCTGAATTTGGATTACGGACTGAAAAAACTTGGGCGAGCGGCGTCAACCGACAGTGCGCGATCGCTCTTTTATTTGACCTTGAAAGGGATTGGACTCATTCATGAATCGATTGTGGCTCCGCTCGTCTGTGCTTTTACTGTGCCTTGCCCAACTTGTAACGACATCGAAAATTGCCAGGGCCGACGATGCCCCCGGTGAAAAGTTGCTGCCGAAGGACACTCTCGCGTTCTTCACGATCTCGGATGTACCGGAATTTCGGCAGAAGTGTGATAAGTCTTCCATCGGCCAGATGCTTCACGATCCACAGTTGAAGCCATTCCTCGATGATATTCAGAAGAAAATCGACGAAGCCTCAAAAGAGATGGAAAAAGAAACCGGCGTCACCATCGCAGATTTGATGGAGTTGCCCCAGGGTGAGCTCACCATCGCCTTGCTGGAAAAACCCGCACGGAAACTTTCGTTCGTGTTCATGCTTGAGTTTGGTAAAAACAAAGCCACAGTCGAAAAGCTGTTGAAGAAAATGGACGAAGCTCTGGAGAAAGAGCAATCCGATCATACGACGGAAGAAGTCAACAAGATTACGATTCACGTTTACACGCCGAAGAATCCTGAACCGGATAATCCGTTCAAGATGCTCACCTATTTCACGGACGAATCAATCCTGGTTTTCAGCTCAGAGGTCGAAGCACTGAAGGAAGTCATCGAACGCTGGGAAGGTGATAGCGACGATACGCTGGCTCAAAACGATCAGTTCAAATACATCCAGTCACAGTGCAAGCTGGAAAGTGGTGAGCCGCTTTTGAAGTGGTACGTCAACCCGATCGGTTTGATTCAATCTGGCATCACAATGGCGCAAGCAACAATTCCCCAGGCAGGTTTGGCAGCCGCATTTCTTCCGATGTTCGGAGTCGACGGTTGGAAGGGATGGGGCGGGATCATGGATTTCGACGAGGGAGAATTCGAAGGCGTCGCGAATTCGTTTATTTATGCCGAAAACCCAAGAGGCTTGATGGGAGTGTTTCTATTCCCCGCCACGGAGTTGGTTCCACCAAAATGGGTGCCAGCAAATGTTGAATCGTATTGGGCTGCCAACTGGAACATTGGCGGTGCGTATACGTCGATCGAAACGCTAGTTGATTCGTTTCAGGGACGCGGCGCAACAGGCCGGTTTCTGGATCAGATTGCTGAGCAAGGCCCGATGATCCATGCAAAGAAGGATATTATTGATCACCTCGACGGGAAGATTCATGTTCTTCAGTCCGAGAGCAAAGAAAGTGATGATGATGCTCCTCCAACACCTCAAATGCTGGCTGCATTTGGCCTGAAGGACGGGGCAAAGATGAAGAAGACCCTTGCTGCAGCCGCGAAATCAGCCGCTTCAAATCTGGAAACTCGCGATTTCAACGGCGAAACGATCTATGAATTGATCACACCAAACTCCGACCAGTCCGTCTCGTTAGCTGTGACAGAAGGCCAATTGGTCATCACCAATGATACACCGCTTCTGGAAGGTGTCATGAGGGGCCAATCGGGGCGCCAAGCCGCACTGATCGACTCGTCAGAATACAAGCGGATCTCAAAGTACTTCCCTTCGAAGACATCGATGGTGTCGTTCCAGCGAAGTGAAGCACAGTTTAAGACGTACTACAACCTTCTCAGAAAATCGGATAATTTCTGGGATGGTGTCGATGTTTCGAAACTGCCACCGTTTGAAGCGATTTCAAAGTATTTTCAGCCAAGCGGAAGTTACACAATTCCTGACAAGAAGGGTGCCAAGTCGGTCACTTATTCGCTGAAGCGAAGCGAATAGTCGATTCACCGCTCAGACGCCGAAAGCCCGAATTTTATTCGGGCTTTCTTTTTTTATGTCATCATGATCGGTGAGCGAAGCTGGCCTGATGCAGTAGCCCGGAAACGGGAAGTTTGCGCGACGGGGATCATGTGCTTTGAGAATCAAAAGCTGCGAAAATGAGTGGCACGGTTTTACCGTCTTCGGCAAGGCCGTGCTCTTCGGAGTCGCTGTCGAACCATCAAGACACGGCCTTGTCGAAGACTCCAAATCCGTGGCACCCTGAGTTTCCACCGCCCTATTTTACCGTAAGGTGCAACACTATCTCCCTACAAAAGCATGGTCATTTCATCACCCCAGGGCGAGTCTCTCGCCATGCCGCTGATTCGATGCGTCTACCGACCTCGCATTTCGGCGGGAACCTTGCCCTCAAGTGGAGAATCTTCGCGGCGGGCAAAGAAATGATACCTTCGCACAAAGAAACATCATTCAGCCCAGGCGAAATGGCGCAAGGATTGGAAACAGTCCAGGGATCGAAGCAAGTCGAGAAACCATCTCAATCACGGTTTGTATTTGTTGATGGACTTCGCGGGCTGGCGGCATTGTCAATTGTCATATTCCACATCTGGTGGTACGAACCCGAACCATGGCCTGCACTCGAATCAACTTATTGGATCGTTGAACCAGTCTTACTCTGGATTCGTGGTTTCCCCTTTTTGTGGCATGAACCCGAACAGTTGCCCGCGATCAAAGCAGCAGAACTGATTGTCGATGCAGCCTTTCTCAGGCTGCGCGGTGGTGTCCAGGTTCTGCTTGTGATCAGCGGGTTCGTCATTGCATACACCATGCGAAATACGTGGGTCACTCCACGAGAGATTTTTTCATTTATCAGCAGACGCCTTGTCCGACTGGTTCCACCCTATTGGGTGGCAATCGGCTTCGTCATCGTTGTTGATATTGTCTGCCAAGGATTCTGGGACCTTTCATCACCATTCGATGGCGATCTTTCGATCCCGCGCGTCTCTGCTCATATGGCATTTCTGCAGGATGTCTTGGGACTCGAAGCGCTGGGAGCGGGAATGTGGACGATCTGCATTGAAATGCAATTTTACATCGTCGCAATTATTGGGTGGGGACTGGCGCAACATCTGTTCCCTCGCCCGGTGCCAATCG
>JBAXBD010000271.1:0-7983 GCA_037142165.1 Schlesneria sp.
CAGTCAACGGAGACAACCACCCCCCTGCCCCTTCGACCAATAGAACTTCTGCGCCGGGGAATTGACGAGAACCGTTCACAAGAAGTGGAAAATCAACTATGCGCCCTTCCATTTTCGCGGCGATGGGTGGTGCCAGTGGTGCAAGAAATCGCTGCGGACAAATCGTTTCATCAGGCCATTTGCCCCCTGTCGCTGCACTTAAACGAATGATGTCATCCCATTCATAATCGTGTATGCCGTGGGAAGTGGCGGCGTTTTTTTTCACGCCACCAGAACAGACTGGTTTGTAGGCTGCGGTTTCGACGCCGGCGCCGATCAATTGCCGGGCGATCAGGCAGGTGACGTGCGTTTTGCCAACTCCCGTATCGGTTCCGGTGATGAATAGCCCACGGGGAATTATCGAAGCCGAATCGACTGTCGCGCACTTCGTTGTTTCGTTTGCTGGGAATTTTCCAGGCTGTGTTTTCATATCAGCAACCCGCCTCTTCCCATCTTACAACGACGCTGCGGCCGAAATCTGCCTGCAGCTCTTCGGCAGCGTTCCCGTTGCGAATAGAAATTTCAACCCGTCCCGAACTGCCGATCAACACGAGCGGCTCCCCTTCGTCAACATCCGTGTAGCAAGTCGAAAGTCCATTAATGTGGAATGCCCCGATTTCGAATCTGAGAAATGTTACGTGGGGAGGTAATTGAATCGGTTCGATGTCCGTGACAAGATTTCCAAATCGATCAACATCGATAATCTGGCCGATTAACGACGTTTGTCCTCGCCTGTTATTTGTCAGTGCTAACGTGACCAGTGGTGCGACCAATGGAGTCCCGAGTTCCGCCAGATCAACCCCAAGACTCCAGTGTGCGGCAACCGGAGTCAAAATATCGCGACCATGAAAAGTTTTCGAGACCGACTTTCGCCACCATTTCCGAATGTCGAGACTGACGGCGCGATGCAGCGTCGCACTTTGCAAAATAACTGTCAGCAAGCCGTTGTCGGGACAAACAAACCTGTATTCTCCAATCTCTGCGGCGACGAGCCTGCGATCACTGCCGTCGCCAGGATCGACGACACCAACGTGAATCGTTCCCGCAGGAAACGCAGCGACTGAGTCGTTCCAGACAAAAGCCCCACGCAGGATCTGTTGTGGAGGAATCTCGTGTGTCAGGTCGACAAGCCGAACATCAGGGTTGATACCCAGCGCAACCCCTTTCATCTGAGCGACGTACGTATCTCTCGTTCCAAAATCAGTCAGGAACGTCATGCAGGATCGAAGCGACGGTTCGGTTGCTGCCATCGGCACACGTTTTTCACAAGAAATTGGTCGTTTAATTGCCTAGGAGGCTTGTGGCGGATTGACCACGATTTTGGACAGTCCTACACTGACGTATGGATCTTCCGCAGTCAATTCACATTCCCGACCGCAGTACGAAATGGCTATTGTGAGACGCTGAAGCCGTTTTGCTGCCTGTGAAATCGCATTACAATACAAGATTAAACAGCTAACATCCCGCACGAAGTTGGAGAATCGCATGTCAAGATTTTGGTCGCATTCACCCAAGCATTTATCTCGCGATACCTCCGCTCGCCGGATGTTGAACACCGTTCGTCCGATGGTCATTGCCTGTCTTGCACTTTTGATCTCCGCGCCCGGTTTGTTCGCTCAACAAAAACCAACAAAACCGGTTGTGGAAGAAAACACACTGGTCACCAAAGACGATTTCAAACTAAAAATCTCGTATTTCAAATCGACGGCCGGGATGGAAGCTCCCGTGGTCATCATGCTGCACGGTAAACGCGGGACACGCCTGCAATGGAAGGCCATGGCATCCGACTTACAGCAAAAAGACTTTGCCGTCATTACTGTTGACCTGAGAGGCCACGGCGAAAGCCCGCTTCCGAAAAAAGGCGAACTACGGAAAACCGACTATCAGGCAATGGTCGCATTAGATCTGGAGGCGGTGAAAGAATTCTTGCTGGAAGAGCATACGAAAAAAAATCTGAATATGAATAAGCTTGGAATCGTCGCTTGCGAGTTCAGCGCATCCGTGGCAATTCTTTTCACCGAGTTGGACTGGGAAAAGATCCCTTTCGATGACAGTCCCACCGAAATTGACAAGACCCCACGTGGGCAAGACGTTCAGGCGCTGGCACTAATCTCACCCGACGCGAACACGCCTGGCCTTTCTACGAACAAAGCCATCGCTGCCATCCGCAATCTGAAACGTCCGATCGTTATTGCCGTGGGGGACATGAATACTCACGACCTCACGGCGGCAAACAAGATTTACGACCAGTTGATTATCAAGAAAGACAAAGACAGGGAAAAAGAAGACCCTCCGTATTTGTGGAAGTACGAAGAGAACTTCAGTGGTATGGACCTGGTGACGAAGAACGTCAATGTTCGCAATCACATTACTGCGTTCCTCTCGAAGTATGTGAAAGAATACAAAAGTGATTGGAAAGATCGTCGCAGTCGACTCGATCGTGAATGAGGTTCGCGAATTGTTTCAGGTTTTCTTGAAAAGTTGCCGTCATCGCTCTGAGGTTTTCAATTTTTGGAAGTAACAGCTGCGAGCAACAAACCGTAGCATCGGTTTCCGGCTATTCCCGACATCAGGCAACAGGCCAGAAGTAGAAATTTCCGGCAATGACGTGATTGCATCAGACGAGACTCACGAGTGGGCCAATGCGATCTCCAGCAGCGTCTCAGACGTTCACCATACGACTGACCTTCTACAACGGAGTCTTGTCAAAACCAATTCGTTTCTAAATGAGCGCAGTCTCATGAGGAACTTGATGTTGGACGTGTGGCCAAAGTTGTTCGGGTATATGGAGAGCACGCTCCCTGCGAACCGCTCTAAATCTTCACACGAACCGATCATCGGTTTCTGTCTTTTTTCGAAAAGATCGCGGGGAGTGGCAGGTTTCGCCGAACAAAAAGTGTTGCCCCTTAATTCTTTGATTCAACTTCGATACGTGACGCCTTTCAAAGACTGGGCGGTCTGTGGTGTAACGCCTGTTTTTGTATGTGTTTAGGTCGCGCGCGTTTTGCTGGCAGGCGAAGGTCGCTAATCGCATTTCGCGTTGCTCCCGATTGAATCGTCACGTAGAAAGCCGTCGCCCGCAGGTCGGTGTGCGGTATTGGGTGAAAAATCTTCAACAGAACGTATTCTGCCGGCAGGTGAAGCCCGATTGGTCTCATGCCCTGAGAACTGTGAGAATCCGAAAGTACAACTTTATGAACCCACTTTTTGGCAGTCGCTCTTGGTGTGGTTGTGATCAAGCTGTTCGGGTCATTCGTTTTGTTCGAAAGACGCAGACGCTTCTGCGGTCTTCGATTGCTGGCGTCGTGCTCGGTCTCTTCTCCGTGGCACCCGTTAACGGACAAACGATTAATGTTGGAAGCTCAACTGACCTGACCAATGCCATTCAGACGATCGACAATAATCCGGGCACGATTTACACGTTGAACGTGATCAATGGGTTTACGATGGGACAGCAGGTGCTCGATATCAATAGCACGTCATCCATCACATTGTCGGGAAACTCGAATACGATTGACGGCGCAAGCCTCTACCAGCCGTTGGTCATCGACAAGGGTACGCTGACGCTGCAGAATTTGAATCTTGTGAACACAGGCAACCCGGTCACGGTCAACGGCGGTACGTTGATTGATACGACTGGCAGTCTTCAAGGACCTGTCGTCAATAATTACCTGGTGGAATTTAATGATCTCACCGCTGCGACGTACGGCGGAAACATGTCCGGAAGCGGAGGCGTTTCGATCAATGGTGCTGGGCCCGTCACTTTTTCCGGCATCAACAGCTATTCGGGCGGAACACTTGTCTCAAAGGGTAGTACGCTGATTGGTACGACCAACAGCCTGCAGGGAAGCTTCTTTAACCTGGGGACTATCCAATTTAATCAGTCGACGAGTGGAACATATGCCGGAGTGATACAAGGGAGCGGATTGCTTCAGATCAGTGGGGGCGCCACGATCACTTTGACGGGCCTGAACACGTACCTTGGTGGCACCGAAGTTGATTCCGGCGGCAAGCTGATTGGTACGACGAGCAGCCTGCAAGGGGCAATTAACGATAACGGGGCCGTGCAATTCAATCAGACAACCAGCGGCACGTATAGTGGTCCCTTGTCGGGGACAGGCTCGGTTGAAATCAGTGGTGGTGGGGCGGTGACATTCACGGGTCAGAATACGTACAAAGGGGGGACGACCGTCGAACAAGGGAGCACGCTGATCGGTGCGGCGGGAAGCTTGCAAGGAAACATCAACAACAGTGGTGCGATCCAATTCAATCAGGCGTCTGCAGGTACGTTTGCCGGCAATATCTCGGGCTCGGGCAGCGTCGAGATCAGCGGTGCCGCACCCGTTGCGTTCACCGGATTTAACACGTATGCAGGTGGAACAACGGTCGATAATGGCAGCACACTGATCTTGAATGCAACCAGCTTGTTAGGCTCGGTCACTGATAGCGGAACCGTTCAGTTTTCTCAAAGTGGAGCTGGTGTGTTTGCAGGCACGATTAACGGCTCGGGAAAAGTTGAAGTACTTAGCAATGCCACGGTGACGTTCGGACGCATTACAAATGGATATACCGGAGGCACAACCGTCGACGATGGCGCAACACTGGTCGGCAACACACACAGCTTGCAAGGCGCAATCGCCGATAACGGACTCGTGAAATTTGACACAACTTTGAACACTTACGGGTTGCCAACCGTGTCGTATCTCCGACAGCCAGCAACGTCAGTCGTTCCTCCGACAAACTATTCAGGTCCTGTCGGATACTCGTGGGGCACATCTAATAATTTCAATGGTAACATTTCCGGTTCGGGAAAAGTCGAAGTGACCGGCGGCGGTATCGTGTCGTTCCTTGGCGGCAACACTTATTCCGGCGGGACAACGATCGACAGCTTCACTGGTTTGACCGGCAATGCGTCCAGCCTGCAGGGGAATATCGTCAATAACGGCTTTCTGCAATTCAATAATGGCGGGATCGCGATCCCTGATATTGTGCTACCAGGCCAATCGCCGAATTGGGCGTGGCAATACTTCACGTACACAGGCAACATCTCAGGGACTGGTGGAGTCGATATCAGTGGAGGGACCCCGGTTGTTTTTTTAGGAACGAATACCTACACGGGTGGGACACTTGTTGAAAGCGGCGCAGCGATGATCGGCACGACAAACAGCGTGCAGCGTAATATCATCAATAATGGGCTCGTCGAGTTCGATCAGGGGATCGCAGGAATCTATTCAGGCAACATGTCCGGTAACGGTCGCGTGACAATCGATGGAAAGGGGCCGGTGACGTTTTCGGGAGTGAATTCCTATACCGGCGGTACGACGATCAACGGTGGCAGCACTTTGATTGGAACGACGAGAAGCCTGCAAGGAACGATCTTTGACAGCGGGACCGTCCAGTTCAATCAGACCACAAGCGGTACCTATGCAGGGGTCATCTCGGGAACGGGCGGTGTCGAAATCGGTGGTGTCGGTCCTGTGACGTTCTCGGGTGCCAATACCTACACCGGTGGAACAAAGATCGACAATGACAGTACCTTCATTATTGCAGGGTCGATTACCAGTAATGTTGAGGTCAATAACGGCGGTACGCTGATGGGTACCGGCTTGATCCAGGGAAACACGTCGGTCAATGCAGGCGGGACGATTGAACCTGGAACTGTGGGAACTCCGCTGAACATCAAAGGTAACTTTGTCCAGGGGGCGGGAAGTACGTACGCAGTCGAAGTGAATTCGACTGGCAGCGACAAGATCGTTGTGGACGGGACGGCTCAAATCAATAATGCAACGAAGCTGAATTTGAATCTCGATCCTGGCACGCTGACCGTCGGAAAGCATTACGAAATCCTCAGTGCAACGAGTGGTTTGACGGGGCAGTATGCCCTTGTTCAGCCAACCGTAACGACCCAAAATATCGTTTTCACCGAACAATATAATCCGAATAATCTTCAGGTAGTTGTCAATTCGAATCTGACTCAGTACGTGCAGTCGTCAAATCTGATCGAGGTTGCCTCGGCACTCGACAGGACGAGCGGTACCGCAACGGGGGATTATTCAAATGCGCTGACTCAATTGACCACACTCGGGCCCGGCCAATTGTCAGGCGCGTTAAATCAGCTTTCGGGTGATATTTATCCGAGTCTTGGGACGGTCGAAATCCAGACGACGACGGTCCAGATGCAATTGTTAAGTAACCGCCTTGCCGGATTGGCATGGACGAAGGGATCGTCGACGAGCGTTGCACAAAGGGCAAATGACATTCGACTTGTCTCAAGCCAGTCGAGTAACTCGCCTCCAGCAGACGGATCGACGACTGGGGCCGGAAGTCCTGCGGTACAATCACCGATGTTTTCCAGTGACGCAAGTGCACCTCAGGGTTGGACGACGTGGGCACAAGGTTACGGACTTGGAGGGAGTTTCGCCGGTGATGGAAACGCGGGAGGTTTAAATTATCGACTGGGGGGAACCCTGTTCGGAGTAGAGCGGTGGTTAGGCGAGAATACGATGATCGGTATTCTCGGTGGATATGCCGGGACATCGGCAGGCAACCGTCAGGATGGTTCCAGCGCACAGGTCAGTTCTTATCAAGTTGGTCTGTACGAACTTCACCGACGCGACAATCTGTATCTTTCGAACGTCGATGCCTTCGGCAATAACTCGTACAACGTGTCTCGCCCTCTGGCCATCGGTAACATTCAACAGACAGCCAGCGGCAGCAGCAGCGGATACCAGTGGGCGCATTATACAGAAGGCGGGATGAACTTTGATTTCGATGAACTTCGACTACAGCCATTCGCAGGCTTGCAGTACCTTTACCTGGATCAGAAAGGTTACAACGAGTCGGGTGCCGGCAGCCTCGACCTGATGACGAGCAGTCAAATCATCAATAGCGTACGAACTGGCTTCGGCGGCCGGTTGTATCACGAAACCACGTGGGGTGGGATTCTGGTCGTCCCTTCAATGGCGGCCCGCTACCTGCATGAATGGGGTAACGGCAACAATGTGGTCACGTCATCTTTTTCAGGCGCACCGACTGTTCAATTCGTCACAGCGGGCAACCATACGGGGCGTGATTTCGGCCTGTTCACTCTTGGTGCCACAGCATACATCACCAGTTCTTTCAGTCTGTACGGGATGGTAGATACACAGGTCGCATCGGGCTACAGCGCGGTGATCGGATCAGGCGGACTTCAGTATCTATGGTGATTTCGAGCGAGATTTCTCAATCAACGCGAGCATTCAAGGTTGTCCATTTTGACTGGATGAGGTCGCGGAACGGTCATCTCACATCATAAATCGCTTGCGTTGAATCAGCGGCAGCAATGTGAATATGACGTTAATAAGTTCATATTTGTTAATGCTTCAGCGAAATCGTAACCCGATCAATAATTTTTCTTAATGAAATCCTGTCTTCTAAAAATCCATGAATTTTAGAGGTTATGCAGAGATTCTCGTCTTGCGAAGTCAAAAACGGTTCGCTTCTCTGAATCCTTCAGCCGTGATAATATTTGTTTGTTCCGCCGGATCTCCTGGCTGGTTTTTTATTGAGACATTTTAGTGGAAGTTAGTGGAAGGATGTTATCTGTGCGCAGGACTAATTCACTAGCGTTTCCTGTGACATTGTTTTTCTGCACTGCCCTTGCCGCGTGGTTTAGTGGCGACATTGCCAGAGTTGTCGAAGGGGCTGGAAGCGCCGGCCAGTTCATCAGTCTCGGTTTGCAAACCGCAGTCTGGATCACGGCAGCGTTTGCCCTGATTCGTCTCGTCCAGGTTTTCGTCTGGGAACGATTGGTGGCCGACTATCTCGGCGCCCCTGCCCCGCGACTGATCCGCGACATGGTCGCAGGATTGATCATGATGATCGCCGTTTCGGGCGTGGTGAGCGTGGTCTTCCGGCAGAATATTTCTGGAATTCTGGCAACATCCGGGCTGGTCGGTATCGTGC
>JBAXBD010000272.1:0-7968 GCA_037142165.1 Schlesneria sp.
TCTGCAATCCCCCCCATCACAACCACGTCGCAGCCAAGTTCGCGAAGCAATTGCGGGCCTAAAATACTTCCCGAACCGTGATTACAATCGAGAACAACTTTAAACTTCCTTGCCCTTATCGCGGCAACATCAACGAGTTTGAAAACGCGACTTTGATGTTCGCTGTTGGGGTCGGCAATCGTCTGGACTGAACCCAACCCCGACCACGGTCGATAAGAGGGCGAGCTGTTAATGACAGCCAATAATTGCTCGCCCGTTGGCTTATCAAAGACCGAACCTTGAGGCGAAAACGGCTTAAGCCCGTTCCACTCAATCGGGTTGTGGCTGGCTGTCAGTTGCAATCCCCCTGCGGCACCGAGTGCTGTCACCATCACACCACAAGTCGGTGTCGAGGCGATTCCCAGATCGAGAACTTTGCAACCAGTCGCCATTAATCCGGCGACAACGGCGTGACGCAACATCTCGCCGGTTGATCGACCGTCGCGTGACAGGACCACGGTTCCACCATTGACGATGGTCCCCAACGAAGCGGCAAATCGAGTCACATACTCGGGATCTAATCCATCTCCAACGATGCCGCGCAATCCCGAGATACTGAGAATCCGTTCCGACATTTCGATTCCTTGCCTATCGATACATGCTGCCGCCAAAAAGCCGAGCGGTGTTGTAGTAGAAACGAGCCTTCCGGTAACAGGCTCGCGGGTTTGAAGAACAGTCACAGGCCGCTTGCATGTTACAAAGGAACTGACGGTCACACTCGCTCCGTGAGACGCCGCTTCCGGTATAGCAAGCATCATGAGCCGCACAAGCTGGACGGAAATCTGCCCCGTAAAAACCCTGGGGGATCAAGCGGTTTCCTCCTGCTGGACTCCCCGGTCCACATGGACGCCAAGGGGGACACTCTGCGTTGACTGATGCACAATTTGCCAGAAAAACCAACGCAAAAATCGATGCCAGTTGAATCGTTCGCATCATCTCACCTCGAAATTAACGAATTGCCACAAATCGAAGTTCCCGATTCGTTGGGGGGAACTCCATTTCCAAGCGGGATCGTGGCAGCTTAGGCAAACAATTTCAAGTTGCGCAAACTTTTCCGATTAAACATTCTGGAAGGATTTCGAACATATCGATATCCCATCATTTAACGCGTGGCGGTTCCAATCTGTGCTTCTGGTGGTTTGTAGAATAAGGCGACCGGTAGCATCAGTGCTGCGGCAAGGCCAAAGAGCGATGCATAGGGAAGCATCAGCCAGTCAACAAGCACAATTCGACCCAGAAAGCAGACGCCACCCGCCGACGCAATTCCAATCCAGTTGATCAGATTGTTCGCACCGATGATACGTCCCTTTTGCTCTACGGGAGCCGTTGATTGAAGATACACTTGCAAAGGAACGCTATAAAACCCGGCAAACAATCCAACAGAAATCAAAGCGAAAGCACTACCATACGGCCCTAGCAGCGTTCCCCGGTAGAAACGATCGCTCGGATTCGCAAATTGACGAGGTTCACTGTCACTCATTCTCGCGGGACTGGCGTGTCCACCATCTGATATCTCTGCAGTTCCCCCAACCGTACGGTCGGCGACGACATTCGCATCAGCCTTGGATGCTACGCGCAGCTTAAGCTCGCGGATTTCTTCCCGAACCGCGTTCCAACCGGGGCCAGGTAGCGCCAGAAGCAACAGGCTTAATGTGATACCCCACGCCCCGGTTCGAACAATCCAACCACGAACACGATCTTTCGACAATATTCCAGCTACGACACAACCAACGGCAATTCCCACCCCGGTCGTCGCAGCAAGAACACCGGTGATCAAGTCATTCAAGTGAAACTGCTCTTTCCCCAAAGCGTTGATCGCCGGAGGGTAGATTGTTCCACCTACGAACCAGAAAACTGATGACATTAATAACACGCCAAAGAGTTTTGGCTGGTCTCGCAACAGTCTTCTTGTCTCCGGCGCAATCAGCAGTGATGTCGCATCGAATTTAAGAATCGGCTGAGCCACTGGTGTCGAACGAACCGCCAGCGAGGTTAACAGCCCCATGATTGAAATAATCAGACATGGCAGGCTCGCCAGCCAAAGAGTGTCTGGAAAAAAATGCTTCGCAGTTCCTGCTGCCGGTAGCCCAAAAATGATCGCGAGAAACGTCGCCATCAGCATCATTCCATTCGCGCGCGGCAAGTCTTCTGCACGAAGCATTTCCGGCAGGATTCCATATTTTGATGGACCGAAGAACGCACTGTGAGCCCCCATCAAACACAAGACCGCCAATAGAAATGGAAGGCTATGAATCAGAAACCCGATCATCCCCAGCAGCACAATCACGACTTCGGCCAGCTTGCACAGGACGATGATCGTCCGCTTGCTGAATCGGTCGGACAGGAATCCGGCGTATCCAGAAATTGCAATAAACGGGATCGAGAACAACACGAGTCCCAATCCTTGCAAGTCCCGACCACCCTGACTTGCCTGATCAAGACAATCAAGCATCACAAGCTGCTTGAACAGGTTATCGTTGAAAGCTCCGAAAAACTGAGTCAGATTCAACCCCCAGAAGCTGCGATCCTGCAATAATGGCTTTCGGTCGTCATCAGCTTCTGTGGTCATCGTGCTCGGGCCTTTTGACAAAACACCGTTTTCCGAAATGTCTGCGATCCATCGATTGGAATTCTTGCAGGATGTTATGAATGAGGAAAGGCATTCTCTTTGAATCACGATTGTCAAACTTTGGAACACCGGTTTACGATGTTGCCTGGATAACATCTGCGCGGACGTTTCCCGCAGCGCGACGGGAGAGCGAAGCTTCTGACGAGCCGCTCTATCGAAGTGTGTACGTTGATGAATCGGAGAGGGCCTTCCCCTTCCTCAGTCAAATCGCCAGCCACATAAGAATTCGTAGCCGCGAGCGGTAATCATAATGTCAATTCAAATCCCCTGTCCGAACTGCGGTCGTGAGCTGAAGTTGCCTGACCGCACTCTGCTCGGTCGAAAGGGCAAATGCCCCAAATGTGCTCACACGTTTATCCTGGAAGAGCCTCCGGTCGTTGCTTTGGAACTCGCGAATCCAGAGCCGGCAGCGTCCGTGACAAAATTCCCGTCAAAAGAGAACAGCCCGCCAGCATTTTTTGAAATTAACCAACCGATAAAATCTTCTCAGGCGACTCCGAAAGAGAATGTTGCGCCTGGTATTGGCATCTCCCCAGTTTTGGCTGATCTGGATCAGGTTGTAAAACCCAAAGGAACCGCTGAACGACTTAAAGAGCAACAGAGAAAAAGTGCACGCCAACGTAATATCGGATTGGCAATCACAGCGCTGGCGGCGGCATTGATTGGTGGGTTCGTGTTCTTCGGACCGAAATCAGTAGACAAAACCACCGTCACGAAAACGGAAGAAAAAACAGACGGGACTGATCCTGCAATTGATGGCGAACCTGATCAGACTCCATCGACTGGTTTTGCAAATCCGCGTTCACCCACTCAAGGGAAACCGATTCAACTGCAATTTATACCGTTTGGAACACAGGTTGTGCTGAATCTTCATCCAGCCGAACTCTGGAAGCCTGGAAGCCTGGGAGAAGAAATACGCTATTGCGTCCCGCCACTCGCCAAACTCGTGGAAACGACTCTCAACGATTTGTTTCAGCGCAAGCCTGAACAAGTCGAAGAATTACTGATCTGCCTGCTTCCCGGAATACGAGGCAGCCTACCCGATATTGCTGCCGTCGCACACATGGTCGACGAACAGAAACAAAGCCAGTTGATTGAACAGTTCGGCCAGTACCTTGAAGTGGACGGGCAATCGGTCTACACCAAAGGTTATCGCGCTTATATGATTGTTAATGGGAAAACACTCGTCGCCTGCCCCAAAAGTCAGATACAGGAAATGGTCGAGGCGATCAAGAAACGACATCCCGTGGAACAGATCGACCCCCTGCTTCCGATGACTGACCGTGATCGACATATTACTGCGATTTTTACTCCACTGACTCTTGGCCTGCAGGAGACGTGGTTCCCGGAAAACGTTCGCCCGTTTGTCAAAAACTCACTGGAATGGCTTGGCGAAGAAGTTGAGACCGTTTCTTGGAGCTTTCACCTGAAGGACGAACAGTTTTATTCAGAAATTCTTTTGAGAGGCAAAGGGAGTTCCGGAAAAAATTCGGCGAAGAAGCTGGAGCAAGACTTTAAGACCAAGCTGGCACAACTGGCAGAGAGTCTTCTCCCGCAAATCGAACAGATGAATCCGAGAGAACAAGGTAAACGAATGGTGATTGGTCGCGTTCCAGCAATGGTCGAAGTCTTTTCGCTTGCGACAATAGTAAATCACGGACCGCAATATGTGCAGTTGATTACACCGCTGCCCGACCGAGCCGCTCCGAACCTGGCCTTGGGAACCTTGCTCGCCTGGGACGAGTCAACAAGAACGGATTTTTCAAAAGCGAAAGCGAAACCGCCTGCACCCGATGGCCCTTCAGTACCTGAACTGATCGCTGATCGGTTGAAAATGAAAATCGACGTTGATTTCAGACGGACTCCGTTAAACGAAGCGTTTGCCTTTATTGGAGGGGAAATCAAGACCCCGTTCGAAATCGACGGCGACGCCCTCAAGTTGGGTGGGTTCACAAAAAACATTGCTCAAGTGTTCAAAATGGACGGTGCCAAAGTCCAGGACATTATTCTGATGATCTTTAAAGAATCAAAAGGGATCGATCCAAAGCCGGAAAAGACGTTGGTAATTATCGTAGATGAGTCAAACAAGAATGTGGTTGTGACAACCCTTGCAACCGCAAATGACAAAGGGCTGAAGCCTTTCGATCTCTCAAAATAGTGACGTTTTCAAGAATCCTCATTCGGTCCCACCTCCATGTCCGGCCGTTGTTCATGCCCTGATTGCGGTACGATCCTTCGGATTCGTGATCGTTCTTTCGTTGGCCGACGGGTGAACTGCCCGGAATGCAAGACCGCACTCAGGATTTCAAACCAGAATGAACATGGCGATTTTGTCGCACGAAAGTTAACTCCGGACGAACTGGCCACTCCAGACCATGCTCGTCGCGGTAAGAGCGCTCCACCCGACAAAATTCTCGTGCCGGCACCAACGGCTCATTCATTCATCGGCAAACTCATTGATTCACCACTCACTGTGGCATGGTTGCTCGCCATTGGAATCTCAGCATTCGTTGCCGTTCTCGTACTAGCACCAAAACATCGATTCGCCGCACGGCCCGTTCCAACGATCAACGGCAAT
The DNA here is from genome assembly GCA_037142165.1 of Schlesneria sp. Classification (GTDB taxonomy): domain Bacteria; phylum Planctomycetota; class Planctomycetia; order Planctomycetales; family Planctomycetaceae; genus Schlesneria. Next base: position 5,247 of record JBAXBD010000272.1, read on the forward strand.
GATGCCGCTGTAGAGCCAACCCAAGACCACGCTCCTGAACAATTACAAGCCGTCGAACCGGTTGCAGACCCCTCGATCGTCGTACAAACGTCAGGCACAAAAGCCGAAAGCGATCAAGTAACCACCAGCGTCTCTGCTCTCGAGCCTGCGAATATCGATGGCCCGCTTGCGAGTCTTCCACTCACCATTTTCACTGACACAAAACAAGAGCAACGTGCTGTAATTCTTCCGCCGCGTCCTCCCCAAAACAACATCAAAGAAAGTTTGGTGTTTGAGTTCGCGGAGTATAAACAAACAAAACCCGTCAGTCGGCGTGAACTGATTGTTACCCTGTGTGAACACCTCGGTGCACCAATCGAATATGACAAAGAAGAACTCGGCGCGGACGAACTCGACAAAAAGATAACATTCGAATTTGATAAAAGAATATCCCTCCGCGATGTTATCAAGGCCGTAACGGAACCCGCAGGCTGGCAAATTGAAATCGAACCAAACGTACTGCGAATCCGGCGGAAATAATCGTCGATTGCTCAGCGAACCGCATGGAGAATGCCCCGATGTTAACCCTGCTGGATGCTCACCCACGCTATCAGCGTCGGGAAATGCTCAGGATCGGAGCGTACGGGCTTTCAGGACTTGCTTCCGCGAATTGGCTGACAAGTCCTTTGATTGCCGGTCCGAAGGGACTGCCGATTTCGGACAAGTCAGTCATCCTGCTGTTCCTTCATGGTGGCCCGAGTCAGATCGAAACGTTCGACCCGAAGATGACAGCACATAGTGGAATTCATAGTGCGACGGGTGAAATCCAAACGGCTCTGCCGGGGATTACCTTCGGTTCGTCATTTCCTAAACTGGCGAAACGAGCCGATCAATTCAACATCATTCGATCGTTCGTACCGGGTGACGCCAATCACGACATCAAGCCGGTCGTCTGTAAAGAAACTGCTGGCTCGAACATTGGTTCATTCTACTCTCGAGTCGCTGGGGCCAACCGGTCGGGTACAGGGATGCCGACCAACGCCATGCTGTTCCCTCAATCGGTCGACTCGACGACGGGCCCGGCGATCACATCTTTCGGGAAATTTGAGCCCACTGGAACAATTGGGAATGGCTTTGCCCCTTTCATCCCAGGGACTGGTGGTGACGTGCAGCAAAACCTGGAACTGAAAGTCTCGATCGACCGACTGGATGACCGGCGGACGCTTCTTTCGGAACTTGACCGCCAGCGTTTTCGTCTTGACGAAAGAGGTCAATTGGAACGTGTCGACCCGCTGCAAACGCAAGCCTTCAGCACCTTGCTCGGTGGAGTTGCGGGTGCGTTTGATCTGTCCAAAGAGGCCCCTGGAACGATTGCTCGTTATGACACGGCACCACTCGTCAGACCTGATCACATCAATAAAAAATGGAATAATTACAATCATTATGTCGACAATGCGAAATCCCTCGGGAAGCTTCTGCTTCTGGCACGAAGACTGTGTGAAGCGGGCTGCGGATTTGTGACGGTGACGACAAGCTTTGTCTGGGACATGCATGCCGATGTGAACAACGCACCGGTCGAAGAAGGGATGCGTTATATGGGTCCACCGCTCGATCATGCAATTTCAGCATTTCTCGATGATGTTGCTTCACGTGGACTCAGCGACCGAATCATGTTGGTCGCAACAGGAGAAATGGGACGAACTCCGCGAATCAATCTGAATGGCGGACGCGACCACTGGGGCAACCTTGGCCCGCTGCTGCTGGCAGGAGGTGGCCTGAAATCCGGTCAGGTAATCGGCCAATCCACTCGCGACGCTGGCGAGCCATCCTCGGAACCGATCCGCATTAAAAACCTGGTCTCAACGATGCTTCAGACACTTGTCGACCCAAGTGAGCTTCGCCTGATGCCGGGTGTCCCTCGTGAAATCATCGCAGCGGCAAACGTCCCACCGATTTCCGGGGTTTGATTCAGTACCCCATCGAAAGTAAGTGCATGGGAATCCACAGCAACAGTAACTGACAAAAAAGGCCGCCCTCCCTGTCAGAGCGAATTACTCTTTTCTGAAAACCTATGCAAAAATGCAAGCTTTCAATGGCAAAGCGGGGAAGCGGACGATTGACAACCAGTAACATGGGTTGAAACGACGCGGGTATTTCGCATGACTCAACTGAAGGTTACCAAATGAGAGATCACGGCGATGAGTATGATGCCATAGAATCCGAATTGAATCATTTCATTGGACCGAAGCTGTTAACATTAACTGTCGTCGGCTACTTGAGCCTGATTCTCATTAACGAGTTACTTTGGGGAATAATTACGGCGATTGGATTTGTTTTCCTCACCGGATTTTTCATCGCTCGTTTTATCCTCAATGTTCAGGGACGATTGAACCTCGCAATCGTATCGGTATTGATTGGATCAAATATTCTCGCTTTCTGCTGGTTTATACATAAAATCCTTTAACGCCACGGATGATTTTTCCAATCCTGTTTTCTGCCGATCACTTCAACTGTCCAAGCCAACCGTTGTTACACCCATGAATCGTTCTGGACCAATCGCGAATCAACCCTCAATCCACCAATCGAACTTCGCTCATGATGCATTTCGTTTCAATGGTTTTCTTGCCGATTTTCTTGGAGAGATCCGATTCCAACCACTCTATTGACTCGGTTTATACGCGGGATATGGACCAGGGCAATCGCATCTTATTCCGCTTTAAAGCCTGTGATAATTCGTTCGAGG
>JBAXBD010000273.1:0-7943 GCA_037142165.1 Schlesneria sp.
GATTAATTTTCATCTCATCTCATCTCACCGAACCGACCCGTCAGGTCAATATCGCGAACAGAAAAACGCGATCGCCGTGGAATTGGGGCGTTTCGGGGTTTTCTGATAGATGTGTCGGCAGTACACTATAAGGGATCCGCGCAGGGACGGTGCGGTCAGTTGACCTGTTTTATGGCCGCTCCTGCCGCGATACCACAGAAGTGTTCTGTGAGTCGGATTTGCTTTTGGTTCAATACGGACGGAAAGCAATCGTAACGGAAGGGATGCCATTATGGCTGCAAAGCCGCTTCGTTTGTTGCATGCCGCCAACTTGCAGTTGGATTGCCCGCTTCGTGATACGGGGGTCATCAGTGATGAAGTTCGCGAGATCGCCGAGACCGCAACTTTAACTGCATTTGAACGAATCGTGGCGACATCTCTGGAAAAGGATGTCGATGCGCTCGTCATCACTGGCAATACTTTTGATGCCAGCTATCCCAGTCTGGCAGCGGAAGTCGCGCTGCGAGACGGTTTCAGCCGCCTTGGCGAACGTCAAATTCCGGTCTTTATCGTTCCTGGTCGGATTGATCCTGGATCAGCATGGCAGGAAATACCTCCCCTTCCCAAGAACGTGACCGTTTTTCTGGACCCAAATGAAACGCCGATCGACCTGACGGACCACGGGCACCTGTTGGCCACAATTCTGCCGGTCACGGCCGAAACTTCAATCGATCCAGAGGAACTCGCCTATATTCAAGGGGGGCGAACTTCGGCGAAGGGGGATCGACCATTTATGGTTGGTTTGCTGCTGACTGATCGTGTGGTCGAAAAGCAAGAACGACCGCGACTGTCTGCCGCTCGGTTTGCCGCGTTGGACTGGCTCTTATGTCCGGCAGGTGCCGACACCGACTCGCTTCCATTGACCGACGGTCATATTTTTACTCAAGCCGCGCCGCAAGGTATGAGTCCCTCAGAGACGGGTGCCCACGGCGTGACGTTGTTGGAAGTCGATTCCAATCGCAAAACGAAGAAAACCGTGATCAGCCTGGCACCCGTTCGTTGGGAGCGTCTCAATCAATCTGTCGATAACATCAGCAGTCGGGAAGAATTAGTTGATCGAATGGTGGCTCAGTTGGAACGGTTGCCCCTGCTGAAAGGCGAAGCATTACGAATCATCGAATGGCAATTGAATCGGTCTTCAAGTGACACACTTGGCTGGGCAACGGAAGTTGCGGCGAACGAGTTGTCTGTCGCTTTGATGGAACTCAGCGATCACCCTGATGGCCTTCGTTATTTACATCGAATCCATCCAGTCGAATTGGATCTGTCTCTGATCGAACCGGCTCATCGTGAGGTTTTAACGGAATACTTGCTGGCGCTCGAACGCCGAGGCTCTGTTGATCAACGTGCTTTTTCCAAATGGTTGTCTGACGCCCATGCGGGCGAAGTCCTGAAGTCGGGTCACTGGGAACAGTGGACTCAGTCAATACCGTCAGACCAAGTTACGGATCGGGCAAAGCAATTGGGATGGAACTGGTTTTCAACAATCGGAAAGTAATAGATGAACAGGCCTGGCAGGGTGGTTGCTTCATGTCACCTTTCGAGATAGTCGGTTGACCGCAGTCAACGCAAAAATGGTCCTGTTATACAGCCTCATTCAACGCCGCGAGAGAACAAGATGCGGATCACTGGGATTGAAATCGAACGATTCGGAGTCTGGCAAAACTATCAGCAACCGCTGAATCGTGAAGGATTGACCGTCTTCTACGGCCCGAACGAAGCGGGGAAGACGACACTTCTGCGATTTATTCGCGGCGTCTTATATGGTTATCCCTCCGATGACCAAATGATCGGGAACAAGAAAAAAAACCGACGCGAGTCGCAATCGGGCTTGTTGCGCGTTGAACATCAGTCGCAGGAGTATGAAATCCGGCGCACGGGGTTCGGCGAAAATTCCGGAATCTTATCGGTCAAGGGGATACCTGCAGGTGATCCGACGACCGCGTTCATGGAAGAACTACTGGCATCAACTGACGAAAAACTGTTCGAATCGGTATTTGCCGTTGGGCTTCCTGAGCTGCAGCAGTTCGCAACCCTGACGGCTGATCAAGTCGGGGACCACCTGTATGGAATGACGCTGGGTCCCCAGGGTCGACTTCTGATGGAATTGCCACACCGAGCCAACCAAGAACTGCACAGGCTGCTCTCCAACAATGGTGAATCGTTAATTCCCCAATTAATGAAGCGGCACGAAGAACTGCAGCGCCAGTCAGCGCATTCGTTTCGGCATCGTGACCGATATCGCGAATTATTGCGCAAGAAATCGGATCTCGACGATCGAATCATTAAACAACGAAATCGACAAGCCGAATTACAAACAAAACTCCGTGGCTTCAGCCACCTGGAAAAAATCCATCCCCCGTGGTCCAGGTGTCGAGAATATCGCCACGAGCTTAACACTCTTCCTGATTTCAGTGCGTTCCCTGCTGACGGAGTCAGTCAACTCCAACGGTTGGAAACGGACATGAGCGCCGCAGTCCAGAAGCGTGAATCGCTATTGGCTGAGGTATCACAGATCAATCAGAAGCTGGCGGCGATCCGGATCGATCCCGAAATCCGTCGATTTTCGGGTGCCATTCAGATCCTGGTCGAGCAACGGGCTGTGTTCAAGGAAATTGAGCCACGCCTTCATGAGTTACAGGCGGAAGCCCGGGAACAAGAACGATCTGTTGTCGAGCATCTTTCATCGCTGGGACCGCATTGGACGATGGAGCGTCTTGATTCTGTTCAAGACTCACCCAAGGCACACGCCGATTTCGTTCAAGCCGCTCGCGAATATCAGACGATTGACTCGAAAACTCGACGAATGCAGCGCCGTTATCGACGAGCGAACGCGCGGATCCGAGACAAAGAGCTTGCTGTGCGTACCGAACTCCAGGATTTCGGTATCCCGGTCGAAGCGTTGAATGAGTCGATCAACGTTGCCCAAAAGCGGCTCGACCAACTGATTGATCTTGGACGATGGCATTCCAAAGCGACGCAGCTTGAGAATCAAACGATCGGAATCGACGAACAACTTGAGCAACTTCACGATCGACACGGAATTCCAAATTGGATCTACGGAATTCTCGCCTGGTTCACCATCGCAGGTTTCGCATTATTTGTGGCTGGTGCGTACTCTGCCGTCTCTACAGGATGGCTGGTGGGCTTAATCTTTATTGTACTTTCTGTCTTTGCAGGCGGTACTGCCTGGGCGTTTCGAAATCATTTCGAACAAAACCTTCAGGAACAGGTCAGCCAGTTACGTCAGCAGCGCAGGGAATGCGAAACCAATCGCTGGACCATTCTTAAGCACATCCAGTCTTTCATTGATGAGAGCGGGCTGCGCCGATGGTGGGACGATCAAGTCACGCCACAAGATCTGGCCAGCGGCGAGCTACTCGCCCAGGCTTCACAACGAGCTGCTGACCTGGACCGATCTCAGCGAGAATTTCATCGAATCTTACAGGTGCGCCGTCGGTTGAGTGCAATTCGAGGAGATCTGCAGCTTCAACAACGTGAGCTAGGTAATTCCCGCAAAAACTGGTGCCAGACATTATCAAGCCTGGGGTTTGATGAAACTGTCCATGTCGACTCGGCGTTTGAACATTGGAAGCACGTGATTGCTGCCCGGGATGCACGGCGACAGTATTTAGAAACCGTGGAGAAATCACGAGAGATTCGCCGGACATTCGATCGTTTTCGAAAACAAGTCGAAACGGCAGGGCATCGGATGCAGCGGCCCGAATTGAAATACACGAATCCTTCTGAAATTGTCGATTTGTGGGAAGGCGAGCTTCGCACCGCCCGACAACTCTCGCACGAACGAAAACAATTACAAAAACTTCAAATTCAGCGTCGAAAAGAAGTTGTTGAGTATCAGCGTAAAATCGATGTGTTAAACAAAAGCCATGATGCCCTGCTGGCCCTGGCTGGTGTTACTCAACGTTCACAACTCAACCATCGCCTGGAATTGATGGAACGACGGAAGCAAGTCGAAACGCTTCTGGAACAAACGGCACGAGAACTTGAGCATCTCGTTGAGTCGCAACCTGATATGGCGTTCGTCGATGAAGATCTGATGCAATACAACCCTAAAGACGCATTGGGGTTGATTAAACAGTTCAACCACGAACACACCGAACTCGAGCATCATATCGAGCAGACGTTTGAGCAACTTGGAACGGTCAAGCAAGAGTTGAAGCAACTTGAGCACGATCGGCGTGGAACTCGAATCCATCGTGAACTGTCACAAGTGGAAAACGACTTGCAACAAGCCTGGTTGACCTGGTTTTCATCGTCATTGGCCGAGGAAGCGATTCATGAAGTCGCCGGGCAGTTTGAACAGGCGAATCAGCCTGAAATGCTTGCTGCAGCAATCCCGTTCTTACATAAGCTAACGCTCGGGAAATACAATCACCTGTGGACCCCCTTGGGACGGAAACAACTGTTCGTCGACGATGACAAGCACGAATCGTTACCCGCCGAGCGTTTAAGTGGCGGAACTCGAGAACAACTTTTTCTGTCCATCCGGTTGGCGATGGTTAAGGCATTCTCAAAGAAGGGGATCGACCTCCCGATGGTGCTCGATGATGTCACCGTGAACTTTGACCAGGAGCGGTCCGATGCCGCCGTAGAAACGTTGCTTGATTTCACTCGCGATGGCCAGCAATTGCTGGTGTTTACCAGTCATCTTCACTATGCGCAGTTGTTTGAGAAGCGAGGGATCAAGCCGATTTATCTGCCGTCTCGCAATCCCTCCGCGAGTGCTGTCGAAGAACGCAGGGCTGGCTGAGAAAGCGTATGTTTCCCGCCTGATGAAGAGGCCAAACCGACGCGTTGGCTTTTTGCGCCGTTTGAGCGGAAAAGGGGCCGAAACACGGGGTGCCACGGTCTTGGAGTCTTCGACAAGGCAGTGTCTTCATATTCCCCGCTCTCGTGTCCGAAGAGCACGGCTTTACCGAAGAAACTAAAACCGTGGTACCCGGCTGATTTGCAGAGGCAACGCATACCGTAAAAACGAAAAGAGACGGGATAACCCGCCTCTTTCAGATTCGCGATCGACGACAACTCGATCGAACGAGAAGCGTCATCGGTCCGACTAAACACCCAGCTTCTTACGGCGAGCCTTACGTGCCTTAGAGCTTGCTGGACGCTTGCCATGGTTTGCTTTGTTAACCTTACGGTTGGTTTTTGCCATTTGTTTTCTCCGAAGTTTCGATGCAGCGGCATTGCCGCATTCATTGTGTTCTTAAAATCCATACCTGACCCGATACGAAATCTGCCCAGCATGGTAGCAGACTGACGTCGGATTGCAAAGCATCAATACAATTCGCTCTAAGTTGTTTTAGAGATTTGTTTTCAGAGCAAATTGATCACCTGCGGCGGATCCAATCGATGAAGCTCCGTGAAAAGTTCTGGAGAGATATCAGGAATTCTCGGGTGAAATCGCTTGACTCATTACCTTCGCGATTCGCCGCGAGGGAACATTCTGCAACCCGAGAGGTCTGGTTATCACCGTTGGCTGTTCAAAGTCACGCAAGCGAAGTCTTACGCTGTTTAACTAGCTGGTGGTGTCGCGATTCGGACTTCACAAAGTTGAAAGTCTTCTTCACATGCCCGCCTGCTTACCAGAAAATGCGCGGTCGACTGGCTTTCCAACGACCGTTGGTAACTAACGGGTGAACGGAACTGGTCGAGCTGAGAGGTTCGCCAGGCTGAGTCAGTTCCCGGATTTTCGTGAATCGTTTTTCTTTTTTCCTTTGCCACGATCATCGTTGTTGTTCTTTCCAGGTCCACCACGTTGTCGTTCCGCTTTCGGGTCGTAGTTGGGGTTGGCCTCCCGTGGGATCGCGGCACCAGTTTCGGTTTGCCAGGCTTGTAGACTCCGATACAGCTCCGTTGCCTTATTGGGCATGGTTGCGATCAAATTGTGTTGTTCGTTCGGATCGCTACGCAGGTTGTAAAGTTCGCGTCGACCGCCATTCTCGAAGAACTCGATCAGCTTGAAATCACCCTCTCGAATGGCACTCGAAGGAGTTGCTTTTCCGACGTAACAAGGGAAGTGCCAGAACAAACGCTGTCGAGACAGTTCGCTCGCACCGTGGAAGGCCGGTACTAAACTGACACCATCCATGATCTGCCCGACAGGAGGTTGTAATGCCGCCATTTCTAAAAGTGTCGGGTACAGATCGATGCTCGATACGGGAGCGTCGCATTGGCTTCCTGGTTTTTTCAGACCTGGCCAGGAAACAACGAGAGGGACCCGGATACCTCCTTCGTAAAGTTCTCCTTTGCTCCCTTTCAACGGGGCTGTGTACTGCGGTGTACCGCCGTTGTCGGAGGTGAAGATGACAACTGTGTTGTCGGCCAGTTTGAGCCGAGAAAGCAATTCCGCGATGCGTCCGACATTCTGATCCACGGCTTCAATCGTCGCTGCATAGGCGGGGTCGTCGCGTCGATCGGAGCTGCGCGTTCCCTTTTGTTCGTACTTTTTCATCAGATCAGGTTTGGGTTCGAATGGAGCGTGAACCGCGTGGTCAGGCAGATAAACAAAAAACGGCTGTTCGCGATTTTGTTCGACGAATTTCAATACCTCGTCAGTCAGGCGATCACTGAGGTAGTTTCCAGATTTATCGAAGTAAGCATCTTTCGCGAATCCAAGATTTTCGGGAAATACCACATGCTTGAATCCTTGCCCCCCTGGGGTAACGGGGCCGCTTCGCCCCCGTCCGAGGTTCCACATCCCGAAGAACGCCGTTGCATAGCCGCCGTTTTGCAGTGATTCAGCGATCGTCACGACGTCGGTTGCAAGCTCCGATTTACTTTCAGCAGCTGTCAATTTGTGCCACGGCGACCCAACGGGTTGCCGTGGGTCGACCACCGTATAGACGCCATGTCGCGGCGTGTATTGACCTGACATCAGGCATGCTCGAGTTGGGGAACAGTTGGGAGCGCTGGCATAAGATTGTGAAAACACTAATCCGTTTTTGGCGAGTCGGTCGATATTCGGCGTTTCCACGAATTGATTTCCCATGAAACCGACATCGCGCCATCCCATGTCGTCCATCAAAATGACGATGAAGTTCGGTGGCCGCAGGCGATCGGCTGCGAAGGTTGTTACTGTGCTGAATGCCAGAATCGAAAATAGAACCAATCGCAAAAGTCGAAATAAACTGCGGTCAAAAGTTTCGTTGTGTTTCGTGGTCATTATTTCTGTCCCTTTCGCTCGTACTGAAAGTCCAGTGTTCCTTCGGCGAGAGTAATGTCCTTAATGGCCTCTAGCAGTTTGGCACGAGTAGCACTTTCGGGGGCAAGTTTCAGTTCTTCGGACAAGGCGTAAACGGTAATGTGATACTGTTTCATGCCAGGACCCTTCGATTTCATCGGGTCGTACGCTCGCTGTTTCTTGTCATTGAGTCCCACGATGCCTGTTGATTTGTCGTTTTTTGAGAGCCTTTTAGCATTCGCCGGAATGTTGTAGATAACCCAGTAAGATTTCACGTCGCCTGGGCCGGGGATATGCCACAGATTGACAGCGAAGGATTTTGTTACTGGTGGAGCATCTTTCCATTCGATTGGCGGAGATGCACTTGCGCCATCACCGGTGTACTCAACGGGAATGCTTCCGCCAGGTTCAAACGCAGGACTGGTCACAACCAACTTAGGCAAGTTGCTATTTGAATCGGGCTTTGAGACGCTTTGCTCATCCTTACGCGGCGGCGGATTATCCTCTCTGCGTGGTGGAGGAGGGGGTGACCGACGATCATTACCACCGCCATTGGGGCCGCGTCTTTTCGGCGAGTATGTTTCGGTCGTAGTTTGGCCAGAGGTATCGACAAATACGAACTTGGCAGATCCATCCCCTGCGAGTGAGTAACTAACCGAACCCTTCTTCCCTTTGACGTCATATGTCAATTGGTAGC
>JBAXBD010000274.1:0-7926 GCA_037142165.1 Schlesneria sp.
ACAACCCCACATTTAAGTGTTGGCGGACTACTATGACGCACGCCTGAAAATGCACCCGCTACTTGTTCTTCTTTTTATTATCGTCCGCCGGTGTCAGTGGTGCTTTTGCTTCTTCCGCTGTCAGCTTGCGAATCTTGATCTCTTTCAGGCCGGCCATTGTTGCGTAAGTGGAAATCCCGAAAGGTCGCGACGATTCAACTTCTGCTCGAATCGAAATCTTCTTTCCCTTGGTTGAGACACCGACCACTTGTTTGTTGTCAATCCAGGCCATGAGGCCTGCTTCCGTCACTCGCAGCCGAATCTTGTACCATTGCCCCGGTTCAAAACTCTCGTATCGAGCCGTTTCGTTGTTGGCTGCGTCGAGACCATCCAGGCTCGAAATTCCCACGATGCCACCACCCCATCCGCCAATAATCAGGCTGCATGGGTCGTCATTGATTTCAAACGTCATACCGCAGAAGAAGTCGTTTCCTTCGATCCGTTGTGCCATGACCGAGACTTCATAATTCATTTTCGGCAGAGCTTCACCGGTCCAGGTGATCCCTGTCATATCCGACCCCTGATTCAGGACGATCATTCCCTCTTCGACACTGACCTTGCCTTCCCCACCGAAATTGGATGATTTCCAATTCTTTAATGTCTTGCCGTCAAACATCGATTTCCAGGCGGGATCGTTTGCTGCAGGCTTTTCATCAGCCGACATCGGTGAAAGACAGACGGCGACGATCGCAAATCCGAACACCAATAAAGCGATTCGAGAAAGGCTGCGTACACTCCAAGAGTCGTTCAGTCGCTGCATGATTCATCTCCTGATTTCTGGGGTCTCTGGAATTTCAAGTAAGTTTTTTAAGATATCGTGGGTTGTCAAAGCTTAACATCAAGGTGCCACTGGATAACCGTCTTCGGTCACCCAGTGCTCTTCAATGGCGTCGAAAAAAAAGCGTTGAAAAAATGCGAAGACACTGCGTCTCCGAAGACTCCGATGCAGTGGCACAAAACCCGAACCTTAAGTCTTGGCAACGTGCTAGACGTGAAACTTCACGTCGGACGAAACGTAATGTTTTCCAAATCGATTGGCGAGGAATCCGTCGAAGTCAACCTGTTCCTGCCGGACAAAACCGGTATTCGGCAGTTGTCCGTTGACGTGCAGATCGAGGACCGCACAAATCGATGCGGCGGTTGTGATCTGAATAGCGCTCCAGACTTCGTCGCCATGAGTCTGGTGATAAACCTTGCGAGCATCCCACAACTGGACCATCTGACCATCCCGCTGCCCGGTCGCGGTACAAAAAACAACAACCACGTCCTGTAGTGTTCGCGGCAAGGCGTTTTCGAGAATCTCTTTCAACAACTCGCGTCGTTCACGCAATCGAAGTTCATCAAGCAAGAACAACATCCGGTCCCGGTGACCGATATAGCGCACCGTCTTGTAATTCATTTCGCGCAAGTGACCATCAAACGTTTCACAAAGCGTTCCCAATCCTCCCGAAGTCGAAAATGCTTCGTACTCGACTCCATCAATCGAGAGATGTTCCAGCCCTTCCAATGGCCAGCAGTCCTGCCGTTTTCCCTGATGAATCACATCGCAGGGATTGCAGTATTCATTGATCAGGCCATCGGTCGACCAGGTGAGATTGTACTTCAATGAATTCGTCGGAAACTCAGGCAAAGCGCCCACACGCAGTAATAACGAGTCGAGGGAATCAAATTTCTTCGCCAGATGATTGGCAGCAATCCCGACGAACCCAGGTGCCAGTCCGCATTGCGGCATGAAAATTTGACCGATTCTGGCACTTGCCGCTAACTCGCGAACGGCAGCGGTCGTGGCGACATCCTCGGTCAGATCGAAATAGCTGACCCCGGCCGCCAGGGCGACTCGAGCGACCGTCGGGTTCAAGCTGAACGTTAACGCAGAAATCACCGCCTGGACGCCGTTCATTGCTGACATCAATTGGGCTTCATTGGCCGCATCGAGAACAACTGTCTCAACGCCAAACTTGGCATGCAGTCGTCGCAGGGTTTCGGCGTCAGAATCAGCGATTCGAACAACGTAATCGCCCGACTGAAGCAGAAGGGTCGCGATCATCCGTCCGATCGTCCCCGCCCCTAAAAGCAACACGTTCGTCATCGGCATCCCTTTTACGATGTGATTCAACAGCCTCCAAGCCGCCAACCGCATCTTATGTCAGAGAAGACCGTTTCCCAAGCGTGACGCAAGTCGCCTTTCCTCGTTCCCAAGCCCTTGCTTGGGAACGAAATTCTTCGAAGCGCTGCTTCGCGAATTCGCAAATCAGTCCACGCTACTCAATTGTCGTTCTGATATTCAGTCGGGGTTTACTTGAAACAGAGGAATATTTTTGTTTCACTGAATACTGATTGGATTTGCATTTATGGAATTCGGCTGCGGGAAGTCCCATGGCCCCGTCTTCCCTCGACGGTGCCGACTTTCTTGAAACGTCCCTATGACGTACCATCCATATTGACGGAATCAGGGTTAGCAATATTGGAGCTAAGTTCCGCGTTTGAACTGAATGGGACTCGATGACTGCGGACCTCATTGAATTTGCCGCCGTGCAGCAACGGTGCTTTGACACCTTGACATCGGCGGACGAGCGAAAAAATCGGGGCCACTTTGGTACGCCTCCTGTCATTGCGCAGTCAATGGCGGCAATGCTCGGAGCGTTCGAAAAATCTCGCAAAAAACCAGTCCGAGTTCTCGACGCAGGCGCAGGCGTTGGGACACTTTCCGCAGCCATCTGCCAACGAATTCTTCAACAAAAATCGGCTTTTCGATTGAGTTTCGAGCTTTGGGAAAACGATCCGAAACTCATTCCGCTACTCGAAGGGACGATGGCGAATTGTCAAAAGTCGCTTGAGGCCGCCGGTCACACAATGGAATTCGTCATCCGAGCGGCTGATTTTATTCTGGAGAATACTCAGAAGAACCTTTTCCAGTGTGGACCAGAACCATCGTTCGATGTCGCGATTTTGAATCCGCCGTACTTCAAATTGAGAAAAGACTCGGTACATGCCCAGGCAATGACGCATGTGATACACGGCCAGCCGAACATCTATGCGCTGTTTATGGCGGTCGCCGCAGACTTGCTGCTTCCTGGCGGTGAAATGGTAGCGATCACGCCGCGAAGCTACTTTAACGGGCCGTACTTTAAACGGTTTCGAAAGTGGTTTTTCGACCGGCTCGCAGCACGTCAGATCCACATTTTTGAGTCCCGAACGGATGCTTTCAAAGATGATGAAGTGCTTCAGGAGAATGTGATCCTTAAAGCGCAAAAGGGTGGCGAAACAAGTGATGTCATCCTTTCGACGAGCAAAGGACGTGATTTCGCGCAGGTTGAGCGAACTCTGATCCCGTATGACAGAATTATTGATAATGGAAACGGAGACCACATCGTACGCATCGCGACGAGCAATATCGAAAACGAAATCGTTGAAAGGATCGACAGTCTGACCAATCGATTTCGTTCGATCGGGTACGCCATCTCAACGGGACCGGTCGTCACTTTTCGTGCCACCGAATTTCTCCGAAACGAACGCGGTTCGGATACCGCACCTCTTTTATGGATGCACAATGTTCGTCCATTTGTGACCCAGTTTCCCCCCAAGAACGGAAAGCCGCTTCATATCGAAGTCAGCAACGAATCCAAGCGTCTTCTCGTTCCGGTGAAGAACTATGTTCTATTGAAGCGGTTCACTGCCAAAGAAGAGAAACGGCGACTCGTCGCGGGTATTGTCACGGAAGCCGATTGTTACTCAGAATGGGTTGGATTAGAGAACCATCTGAATTATGTCTACCGTAGCGGTTCCGAATTATCCCCAGATGAGGCCTTCGGGCTGGCGGCATACTTTAACTCGTCGATCGTCGATCGTTATTTCCGCGCAATCAGCGGGAATACCCAAGTGAATGCGACCGAAATCCGTGGTATGCCCGTCCCGGATATTGATTCGCTGATTCAGATTGGCCAACGAATTCAACGATTCGAATCGAAAGACCTCGTCACCGTTGAAAAAGTCGTAGGTGACGTACTCGGTATTCCGAGCGCACTTCTCGATCAACTGATCGGGGTGGCCGCATGAGCAAACGTGAGGACGGTCTTGAAATCCTCGAGAGCCTCGGTCTGCCGAAGCAACAGCAGAATGAGCGATCAATTCTGACGTTGATTGCCTTGGCGGGGTTGAAAGAGGATGACGAATGGACACAAGTAGCGCGCCCGTTACTTCGCATCTGGGACATCATGGCTTGGATGCGGCGTTATTACGACAAGGACTACGCCGCCAATAGCCGAGAAACAATTCGCCGCCAGACGATCCATCAGTTTGAACAAGCCCGCCTGGTTGATCGCAATTCAGATGATCCGAAACGACCAACGAATAGCGGCGACACGGTTTACCAGTTGACTGAGGAAGCTGCTGAGGTACTTCGCTATTTCGGCAGGAAGAATTTCTCAAAGAAATGCAAAGCATTTATCGGCCGTCACGCCACGCTCGCTTCCACATACGCGCATGAACGGCGGATAACTAAGATTCCAGTCACATTGATTGACGGATCAAAATGTGAACTTTCGCCCGGCGCTCACAATGAACTCCAGCGTTTGATCATTGAGGAATTCGCCCCTCGATTTGCGCCCGGCGCAATTCTGTTGTACGTCGGTGACACAGCAGCGAAACAACTGATTCTCGATAAAAAACGTCTGAAGGAATTAGATATTCCTGACATGAACCACGACAAGCTTCCAGACATCGTGCTTTATGACGAAACGAGAAACTGGCTATTTCTGATCGAAGCGGTCACCTCACACGGTCCCGTTTCACCGAAACGCCACGCGGAACTTGAGGCCGCATTGAAAAAATGTCCCTCGTCACGCGTCTATGTAACGGCATTCATGAATTTCGCCGGTTTCAAAAAATATGCGACGGAGATTGTCTGGGAATCAGAGGTTTGGATCGCCGACTTCCCCGATCATATGATTCACTTCAACGGCGACAAGTTTCTTGGTCCGTACACTCAGTGAAGTGGCATTTTCAATAAAGAATTCACTTTTCATATAGTTTGTTTCACCCGGGAGGTGCCACATGCCTATTGAAGTTGGGATCTGGCGAATCAGAAATAAACTGACGCGAATCGAGTTTCAACCGCTCGAGTCGGAAGCAAAACTTGAAGACACTCTGGCTTCCGACCTGTCGATGTTGGGTCCGGGTTTGATGTTGATTGGTCGCCAGGTGCTTACTGCGTTCGGCAAATATATTGACCTTCTCGCCATCGATCGCGACGGGAATCTGGTCATCATCGAACTGAAACGAGATAAGACGCCACGCGAAATCATCGCTCAGACTTTGGACTACGCCTCATGGGTTCAAGGATTGTCGTATGAACAAATCAAAAACATCTACGCGAAAAAGCATGATGGTCAGGAGTTCGAGGTTGGGTACTCCGATGTCTACGATTCGAGTCCTCCTGAAAGTATCAATGAGAGTCACCGGATGATTGTGGTGGCGTCGGAACTCGACAGCAGCACAGAGCGTATTCTCAATTATCTCAGCGATAATTACGGCGTTCCGATCAATACGGTTTTCTTCCGTTATTTCAAGGACAAAGACAACGAATACCTGACCCGGACGTGGCTGATCGATCCTCAAGAGGCCGAAGAGAAAGTCATCAAGGTCGCGGTCGCGAAGCGTCAGGAGACATGGAACGGACGAGACTTCTATGTCTCACTCGGTGAATACGACGATGCGAACTGGGAGGATTGTGTTCGTTATGGATTTGTCTGCGGTGGCGGCGGGAAATGGTACAGTCAGACACTCAACAACCTGTTCCTGGGTGCTCGCGTTTTTGTCAATATTCCGCAAAACGGCTACGTCGGTGTCGGAACGGTCAAGGAAAAATCGCGTCCCGTCAAAGACTTCCTCGTCGAGATCGACGGTAAAGAGGTTCCGATCCTGAACGCTCCGCTTACGGCAAAAGAGATGGGCAAAAACGCTGGCAATCCTGCGCTTTGCCAATATTTTGTCCGCGTCGAATGGATTAAGACGGTTCCGAGGGAGCGGGCCTACTGGGAAAAGGGGCTCTTCGCAATTCAACACACAGCGTGCAAAATGCGTAACCAATTTACGATCGACAAGCTGACCCAGCATTTAGGTCTGGGTGAAGATTGAGACTTGTTCACAAAATGATTCGGCGGATCGTAGTCCAATGCCTTGAAATTATGTCCGAGGAAATTCTACGAAACAATGCCTGTAGCGACTGTAACATCGAACACGATGGATCTGTCATACGTTTGTGCAACTGCTTGAGGAGCACGGTCGCTCGGTTTGCATGGAATTTGTTCTTCGAAAAATCGCTCGACTGAAATCTGACCACCCCTTGCCGCTGGACTGAAAATGTGCGTCCCTTCATCGGAATAAATCATTCCTCCCTTTTGCTCGCGTTGGTTCATCGAATGACGCCAGTATTCAGTTATCGAAAAGGCGCTTTTTCGCGGATATATGAACGTAACGGACGCAACGTTTAAGTACGGAAGAGGCGCGAGCCTCTTTTCAAATGACTCAGTTTAATCGTCTTGCACTTATCACTGAATAATGTCACAGCAAAAACGCCCCCTCGAAATTCATCGAAGGGGCGTCATGGCGTGATTTTTCAACTTGGTTCGCACATTGAGGTTGTTCAGCCTCCTGGCGAAACTTCCGCAGATGTCACACTAGGGGCTGAAGGTGGCGCTAAAGGAGCTGAAGGGGGGGCTGAAGGCGCTGACGTCGGAGCTGAAGGGGCTGAACGCGGCGTTGAATAGGGAACCGGAACAGCTTTAACCTTTGCTCGAGTCATGGGCCCGAAGTTTTTCCATTCTTCCGCTTTCGAATCCCAAATTGCCACAGGGTAGACATTTCCTGCTCCGAGAACTTTGCTGCGCTCGTTAGAAATGAAAATGTGTGTTGGAAGACCACGAGGCAACCCAGTCTCGAAAACGTACCCGCGATATGAGTATCGCCAGTCGACAGCGTTGATTTCAGCTGAATCGACGTAAACCATGTTCACAGGATACGCATCCAACCGGTTCTTGATCATCTTGTTCTCGAAAATCAAGAATCCCGTAGCAGTCACGTCACCGGCTGCATCATAGTCAACATTCAATGTCCCTTGCTGACTACAGTGAACGTGCTCATCGACGCTGAGAGGCACGCTTTTGTAGCGCGGATCCCCGGCCGAGCAGGCTGATGCAACCATACCCATCGCAATCAAGAAGATTGCGACACCACCGCACGTTTTCCGAACCATTCTCTTTACCATTCTCTTTCCCTCCTCCTGGAAGCGATTGCTCACCACCCATCGCGGTGAGATGGTTGCCAAGATACTTTGGAAAAGTCATAATGCAATCCGTAAACTCTTTCACCGAAAGGGATTGTATCCGAATCAATCAGAATCAACCATTTTCAAGATTTTAGTTTGGAGAAACGGATGGAATACGATTCAGATGAGGCGCTGCGTCAGAAATCCCCTGGTGAATTACTTGGCGAAATATTGAAAGCCGTGGATTGGTCGGTGTCGGGACTTGCAGAGGCCGTGGGAATGAGACCTCAAGCCATCGACTATTTCATCACAGGCAAGACGCTTCGGCCGACAAATGAGAATTTCAGCTCAATGTGCAAAAAAGTCCTCGACGCTTGGGACCAGAAAAAGGTGTGGGAATCGGACGAAGCTAAAAGTTTGGCTCGACGAATGATCATCATCATGAAGGAAAATTATCACCTGCGGCCAAAACCAGAACTCCATCCCGCACTTGCTTCCGACCCGAGACCCGAACCTCACGCCGAAGCTGCCCCAGAAACCAAGCTCGAACCAGAAACCAAGCTCGAACCAGAAACCAAGCTCGAACCTGACAACAAGCTCGAACCTGACAACAAGCTCGAACC
>JBAXBD010000275.1:0-7926 GCA_037142165.1 Schlesneria sp.
ATTTTATACACGTCCGCGCAAGAAGCTCTGACGATGTTTGGAGCCTTGGAAACCAAGCTGCTCGGCGTGATTCGATTTGAACTTGTTTTATTGCGAGAACTTGGACAACTACCCGATTTTGAGAATTGTGCCGCCTGCGGCATTGAGTTAACGGAAGGACGAACATTCGGATTTTGGGTGACAGAAGGGGGGCTGATCTGCCCCGATTGCCAGCGAGAAGATTACACCCAGATTTCGATACATGCCGGAACAGCCGCAGCCCTGCGGTTGCTGTCAAGTGAGAGTGAACAAGCCTGGAAGCGACTGAACCTGACGCCAGGTCAGTTGAAAGAATTGAAACACGTCACGACTGCCGCGATTTGTAATGTCATGGGCAAACGCCCCAAAATGTTGAAATACCTAGAGCACTAACCAAGCCGACCGGCTTTGTCTCGGTCATGGATGACCATGGGCAATAAAACGTTACGCCAGATTGCATGGATGCACGGACCGTTGGTCTATGGTGCGTTGATGTTGCATTCGGTCGCCGGGTGCTCGATCCCCCTTGAGCGGTCCGCTTTGCTGAAGGATAACTATCCCAGCATCGATCGGGTTCAAGGTCCTAATGAACGTTCATTAAGGAATTTCTTCAAAAAGAAAGAGGAAGACGACCGGGCTGCTAATAACTCGCTGTCTGGAAAGTCGCTGAAGCCGTTGCCAGGGACCGATGAGTACCTTGCCGCGACCGACCTCTACAAAGACGAAAAATATCTTGAGGCACAGAAAGCATTCAAGAAGGTCGCAAAGCAGTACAAAAAGAGCGAAATACGTGAAGACGCTTTGTTCATGGAGGCTGAATCAGCCTGGCAACAAGACAACTATTCGCGAGCACATGATGTTTACGCTGTCCTCCTCAAAGAGTACCCCTCGACACGGCATTTGAACGTCGTCAGCGATAGAATGTTCAAGCTCGGCCGGCTGTGGCTCGATTTCCCCGAAGTGGTGAAGCTGGGTGAAATCCACCAGGTCAACTTTGACGATCCCGCTAAAAAACTGCCGTCAGACGAACCCCCTGCACTTCCAAAATCCAAGCCGCTCTTTCAGCCCAATTTCACGAACAAAAAAGAACCGCTATTCGACACACCCGGAAACGGTGTCGCAGCATTAACCGCAGTCTGGATGAATGATCCAACAGGACCTTTGGCCGACGACGCCATGATGCTGGTCGCCAGTTATTATGCGAGAATCGGTAGCTATGTTGAATCCGATCGGTACTTTCAGATGTTGCGGGAAACGTTTCCAAATAGCCCTCACGTTCAGAACGCATTCCTGCTAGGTTCGCATGTGAAGCTGATGTCCTATCAGGGGCCGGACTATGAAAGTCGAACTCTTGATGAAGCTCAAAAGCTGAAAGAAGCAACGTTGCGGCTGTACCCCGGCATCCCAGAAAAAGGACGTCTTCAAGAGGAACTGGCACATATCGAGGACTCCAAGGCCCTGGAAACCTACTCGCAAGTCGGTTTCTGGTTGAGAAAAGGAAATAAGCGGGCCGCTGCGATCTATTGCCATCAGACCATCGCAAAATATCCCAATTCGCAGTACGCCAAAATGGCCCATGCCAAGCTGGTGGAACTCGGACCGCAATATGCCAGCGGCGCGGTCTTCCTCGCTCCCGTCGATCCAAAGAAAACGTCGATCCTGGATGCGATAACGCCAAAATTGCCTAAATATGAATTCAAAGTAAAAAATCCACTTGCGGGTACTTCACGAGACAAATCCAACGCCAGCTCAAACACGAATTCCAAAGTCGACTCCAGGCAACCAAAACGAATCGAAGAGTCCAATGACGCCGAACCAGAAGATTCGTTGAAAAAGTCCGAACCGACGCCGAAGGACGAGCCGGTGAATCCTCCTAAACGCCGACGAGGTTGGTACGGAGATGAAGAAAGTCCCGATCGACTTCCACCCGGTTCTGAATCTGAAGCAAAAGAATTGAATTCCAAAGCTCCTGGCCGTGCTCGCCTGTAATGTTCATAAAGTCGAAAAATGAGAACCGACACACTTAATCTGCACAGCGATTACCGCGCTCGTCAGCGCGCTGTTTGCAGAAACGCTGTCGGATCTCAAAACGACTTAACACAGCACGGTAACACCGTTCATAAATCTGGCAAGCGATTGATGGATCCAGGATCGATTGGCAGATGGGCGTGTCTATTGATCATGATCGCATCGCTCTCTGGGTGCGGTTACACAGTGGGAAACGACTTTCGTACCGACATCAAATCCGTTGCGGTACCAATCTTTGAGAATGCAACAAATCGGCGAGGTATCGAGTTTCAACTGACCGAGTACGTTCAAAAAGAAATTACCAAACGTGCTCAGTATCGACTTGCCAAGGGGCTTGAAGCGGATACGAAACTGACTGGTAAAATCGTCGCCTTTCGCAAAGACGTGCTGGGTGAAACCGCCCAGGACGATCCTCGAGAACTTCAAATCTCCCTGATGGTGCAGGTTAAGTGGGAAGATATCCGTACAGGTAACATCCTCGCACAAGAAGAGTTGCCACTTTCTCCCGACGCGATTCCCATGACGGCTCAAGCAGAATTTGCCCCCGAGCTTGGTCAATCGCTTGCGACGGCGTTAGACCAGGCGATGCAAGGCATGGCCCGTAAAATTGTCAACATGATGGAAACGCCCTGGTAACGATAGGCATCAACCTCGTGTAGGGTGGGACAAGTCCTCGCAGTCCCACCAGATTTGGAATTGAACTGATCGAAACATCGTGCAGGGAAGGATATGATCCCTACTTAGATCGGGACAAATTTTCGCAGGCCCAGCAAAACTCTTGGCAGGATGGTGGGACTGCGAAGACTTGTCCCACCCTACTCTTGTCCGATCAATTCCAGGAATTGATCTTCGGTCAAAACCGGGACACCAAGTTCTTCCGCTTTGGCCAGTTTGCTTCCTGCGTCAGTTCCGGCGACCACATAATCTGTTTTCTTCGAAACGCTGCTGGCCGATTTGCCACCATGTTTACGGATCAGTTCTGCAATTTCATCTCGCTTAAATCGAGCAAGTGTTCCTGTCACGACCAGTGTTTTTCCGACCAGACGACCTGCGGCTCGTTCAGCGGCGACGGCAGCCGCAGCAACGGCATCTCCCATATTCAAACCGAGTGCCGTCAGGTCCGAGATGATGCGTTGTCCATAATCGCTGGCAAAAAATGCGGCAACGGATTTCGCGATCACCGGACCGACTTCATCGACGTGACTGAGTTGCTCTTCGGTTTGTAAGGCAAGGATTTGCATCGTTCCAAACCGCTCGGCCAATTGCTGAGCGGTTCGGGTTCCGACGTGTCTCAGGTTTAGCGCGGTCAGCAGTCGCCAAAGCGGCTGAGTTTTCGATGCTTCAATCCCCGTCAGCAGGTTGTCGATCGATTTTTCACCGAGCCGTTCCAGATTCAACATTTCGGCTCGTCGTTCTTTCAGACGATAGATGTCCGCAAAGCTGGTGAGCAGCTTGGCTTCGGTTAATTGTTCAATCAATTTGATCCCCAGTCCTTCGATGTCCATTGCGGCTCGTGACGCGAAATACCGAAGTCCTTCGCGTAGCTGAGCGGGACAGTCGGGATTCGGGCATCGGATATACACACCTTCTTCATCCTTGATGACTGTGGTATGGCATTCGGGACAATGCGTGGGGAATTCAAAAGCCGATTGCGATCCGTCCCGCTTGTGCTGTTCGACTCGCACGACGTGAGGGATGATCTTTCCTGCTTTCTCGACGATCACCCAGTCGCCGATTTGAACCCCCAATCGCTCGATCTCGTCCCGGTTGTGGAGACTGGCTCGCGAGACGGTTGTCCCCGCAATTTCCACCGGACGTAGCGACGCGACGGGGGTCAGCGTCCCCGTCTTTCCGACACTGATCAAAATCTCTTGAACCTGAGTTTCGGCCTCGTATTTCTCCCATTTATAGGCGATGACCCAACGGGGTGATTTACTGGTCATTCCCAATTGTTCACGAACGCCAAGGTTGTTGACCTTCAGCACGATTCCATCAACTTCGAAATCGAGTTCGTGCAGTGCTTCCATTAATTCCTGTGTGTGCGCAACAGCCGATTCAAAGTTCGGCTGCAATGATGTCTTTTGAACCGAGGGGATTCCCATGGCATGAATCGCCTGAAGAAACTCCCAGTGAGTTGCGTATGATGCCCCTTCCAGACTTCCGACGCTATGTGCAAAAAAACGAAGTTTGCGTTCAGCACACAGTTTCGGGTCGAGCAGTTTGATCGCGCCGGCCGTCGCATTACGTGAGTTTTTTAAGGGTTCTTCGCCCGCTGAAATCATGTCCGCTTGAAGTTGGGCAAAATCTCGGTTACCGATAAATGCCTCGCCTCGAACTTCGAGGACCGCTGGCACGTTCCCGATCAGTTGCAGTGGAACACCTCGCAAGGTCCGCGCATTATGAGTGACGTCGTCCCCTTTGCGCCCATCACCGCGAGTGACCGCCCGGACCAGGTGACCATTTTCATAGATGAGCGACAGAGCAACGCCATCAACCTTATACTCGACCACCCATTCGACCGGCTTGGGACCAATCAGCTTGACGACTCGACTGCCAAATTCGGTCAGCTCACTTTCTGAGAAGGCATTATCGATCGAAAGCATCGGAACCAGATGCTCGACCGTGACAAACCCCTCGATCGGTGCTCCGCCAACTTTCTGAGTCGGACTATCGGGATGTTGCAATTCCGGGTGAGTCGTCTCCAGTTCGACCAGTTGGCGCATCAAACGGTCATATTCACGATCCGAAATCTCAGGTGCGGCCTGCTGATAGTAGAGCGCATCATGACGTCGGATTTCGTCTCGAAGCTGATTGACTGCCTCGTGGGGGGAAATGACATTCGGGGATTTTGTCATGAATTTTGTTCCAACCGAACTACGTGAAACATGAAGGAATTGCGGATGCAATACACGAATTCGTGTTCGAGACGCAACTGCATGGCCTACTCATTTGCCTCCAAGACGATTCGGTAGCATGATTACGGAATTCATGATCCAGGATTAAGGAGCCATTATGCAGTCTGTTCAATTGATCGAACGTCTTATCAATCTGGTCGATCCGGCGGGTAACACGTTTTTGAATATGTCGGCCGACGAGGCTTTGTCTCGTGTCGCTTCGGGTGACCCCGAACAGGTACGCGGAATTGACGGTCAGTTTGCCTTGATTCATAAACAGGGAAAAATCGTCCGTATGGCTCGGTCGATCGGACGCCCCTTGCGATATTTCATTGCGAAACAGCATGCCGGGCCGGTCCTTGTGATCGCCGAACGAATCGACACCATCTGGAACTGGCTGAAGCAAGAGGGATTGGATGGCCAGTTCCACCCCAGCTACACGCGAATGGTTCCTGCACATCATCTGACCGAACTGGCACTGGTTGGCTGCCCCGATCCCAGTCCGACGTATACTCGCTTTTTCAATCCCCAGCGAAATCGGTTGAGCACCAATCTCGACGAAATTGGTCAGGCCTACATTGGCGCACTGGCCGATGAACTCAATAAATGGCTCGACCATGTCGATTCGCGCGAACCAATCGGAGTGCTGTTTTCCGGCGGGATCGACAGTGGATCTGTATTGCTGACAATCTATCATCTGCTGTTAAAACGGGGAGAGACACCTCAGCGGCTGAAGGCGTTTACGCTCGATGTTGGTGGTGACGGGGCCGATGCGCGGCAAGCACAAAAGTTTCTCGACGATCTCGACCTGGGATATCTATTGGAACGAATCGAAGTTCCGATTTCAGCCGTCTCGGTCGATGCTGCCATTCGAGTGCTGGAAGACTATAAGCCGCTGGACGTTCAATCGGCGGCGATGACTTTGGCACTTTGCCAGGCGATTCGCGACCGATATCCCGAATGGAAATTACTGGTTGACGGAGATGGCGGTGACGAGAATCTCAAAGACTATCCGATTCACGAAAACGCCGAATTGACAATTCGCAGCGTGCTGAATAACCAGATGCTGTACCAGGAAGGCTGGGGCGTGCATGCGATCAAGCACTCGTTGACCTATTCCGGTGGCCAAAGTCGCGGGCATGTCCGATCATCGGCCCCCGTTACGGCCCTTGGTTTTCGGGGCTTCAGTCCGTTCGCACTGCCAAATGTCATCGACGTGGCTGAAGGAATTCCGTTCATCGAATTGACCGACTGGAATGAGGAACGCCTTTACGCCTTGAAAGGTGAAGTCGTACGTCGCGGCGTCCTTGCCCTGACAGGTTTATCAATGCCGGTCTTCGAAAAACGACGGTTTCAAAGGGGAGCAACGAACGACGACACTTTTGACAGTGTCTTTCCAGTCGATCCACAAGAATACCGGCGACGTTTTCTGAAACAATTCGCGTGACATCGCAACTCGTAGCATAGGCTTTAGCCGCGCGCCCCAAAGTACAATCCTACTGCAGCCCACACTACAACTTTCACAAACTCAACGCGAAAATGTCTTGATTGAATTGGCTTTACTGAAAAATAAGGAATGTTCTCATGCCTCGAAATCTGATCTGTCCGACTCGCGTTCTCTTCCCCGTTTTGGTTCTCTGCGGCTGCATGGACAGCCTCGAAAAGCAAACACAGAAATCGCCGAATTCCATTATCGGCAAAACGACCACGGATATTGGTCAGTTTGACCCGAATGCCGGACAAAAAGTGAGCGACTCCAAGATCCATGCGACCGACCCGATCACGTCCGGAACGTCAGCCTACGGACCGATGCTGGAACGAATCTCCAAGACACATATTGAACATGCAGTCAGACTGTTCGAAGGTGAAAACGGCCGTTATCCCAAGGATTATGACGAGTTCATGGAAAAGATCATCAAAGCGAACAAGATTGAACTACCCGTTCTTCCCGGCGGCAAAAAGTATCAATACGACGAAGCCAATCACGCATTGGTCGTGGTCGATGGACCATCGGAATCGAAATGAAGAAGCACCTGATGAAGCTCAAGGCCATTTACTGCACTGCGGCCGACGCGACACTCGCTGTCGGCCAAAGGTGACAGCGTCGGGCCATGATGTCGCTCAATCCGGCGATTCTGAACACCTTGCGCTCTTGATCTTTTACGAATCATCCTTCATCCTTCTGAGCTGTCCTGTTTTCGCTGAGTTTTCCGTTGGTTTAATTTGATCGTCGACGATACCGATGCGGGATGTTGTGAACGAAACATCCTGAGGAAGAATCACAAAAAGACTTCCTGTCGTGAGTTCGGTTGTTCAAGGATTCGCCATGCCTCCGCAAATGATTTACAGTTTGGACAATATCGACTTTGACAAACCGGTGTTTACGCTGGAAGAAATTCGACAAGTCAATCCGCAGCGATTCGAGATGGAGCAACTGACTGCCATCCTTTACGTCGACCGGGAAGGGAACGGTGTCATCGGCTACAAAGACATCACACCAAACGAGTTCTGGGTCAGAGGGCACATGCCTGACTTCCCGCTCATGCCTGGTGTTGTCCTCTGCGAATGTGCAGCTCAACTGGCCGGATTCTATGCCCGGAAGTATGAACTGCTGCAAGGTGATTTTCTGGGATTCGGAGGGATGGAAGAAGTCCGATTCCGTTCTCCTGTATTTGTCGGTGACCGACTGTTGATCATGGTCAAAATGACAAAGCTGCGGCCTGGCCGTCGAGCGGAATTCGCGTTTCAGGGGTTTGTGAAAGAGAAAATGGTGTTCAGCGGAGTCATGATCGGCGTCCCCATTCACCGTGACCGCCCTCAATCGGGTGACGAGTAAGATGAATACTATGTCTCAGCCAGTCGTTGATCTGCGCCCCTATTTTACCCCGCTTGCCGAACTCGAAGGTCTGCTCGATTGGAAGTCAGTCTTCGGCAACGACCACCCGGTGGAACTTGATCTTGGATGTGGTCGAGGCAAGTTCTTGCT
>JBAXBD010000276.1:0-7911 GCA_037142165.1 Schlesneria sp.
GGCCAAATAGCCGTCGAACCGTGCGTTCGGCGTCTGCTGCAGTAATGTGTTTCAGAGCGATCGCTTTGAACGCCGTCTCCCGAGTATCGATTGGGGTCCCCGTTTTCATCAACTGATGAACGCGCAGCAGATTACTACCCGTATCAACAATCACGAGCGAATTGGTGCTTTTGAGAGCCGAAACCTTTCCCTGGGGACCAAGCAGCTCTTTCACTTCAGAAACCACTTTTTCAGCATCGAGTTTTTCCAGTGGAAGAATCAGGCTCAAGAGTTCGTTCTTGCCTCGCAGTGGCAGTTCAGTGACTGTCACGTTCGGGATGACATTTGCTGGAATCGGGTTATCAATACTGAGACACACCAGGAATCGATCCCGGCGAATCAGCGCAAATCCTTTCGTGAGAAGATAGCCGTTCAGAATATCCATCGCCTCGGTCATCGTGTACTGCTTGTTATCGTAGTAATTGAAGGTTCCGGGAGGGATATCGTTCAAGTCGAGCGTCAAATTGTTGGCGTCGGCGAACAGTTTCAGCACATCGGCCCAAGGTGCGTAACGAAATTCAAAGGAGAGGACAGCTTCCTCGTCGTCGTACTTGCCTGCGTCGACATTTTTTGGATCGACATCGTTTTTTGAATCCGATTCCTTGTTGATTTCGTCGGCTTCATTCTTTTCTGCGGCTAAGCGCGCTGCGACCTCTCCGAAGGACACAACGGCCTTTGCTCCTTCCGGCGGCTTTTCATCAGTAATCGTTCCACGAAAGGCTGGCTGGGTATTTTCAGTGCGGACGACACCACCGGGTGGACTGGAAGGGGTTCCGGCTGGAGCAACACTTGCCTGTGCTGCGTCTTTTATCTTTTCCCAAGTCGATTTCTGCTCTGCGTTGAGCACCTTGACCGCGGCTTCATCGTTTTCTTTTCTGGCCTTTTCGGCTTCTTCAGGGCTCATCCCTCGAAATCGAAACGATGATCTACGGATTTCTTCCAGCTGAGTAACTTGCTCCTTTGAAAGGTTCAATTTTTCAGCGGTTTCCGGGTTTCTGTAGGCGCTCAATAGATTGGTGGGGTCGTCCCTCATTCCACGACGGTCACCTCGATCACCTCGACCAGGAGGTTGCGACCACGCGGTGTCACTAAGCAGTAGACCGAATACAACAAAGAGACCTAGTGTCCCGCGTAAATTTCGTGACCATAAAGAGGTTCGCATTTTCAGTTCCCTGCGGTCGAGCGCACTCGTATTTCGATCCTTCGTGATCCTAATACAATAAACGGTTGGAACCCGCTGAAACATCGGTATCCGTGATGTCGTCGATAAAGTCGATGCTACAAGGCGCCCCGTGCCTGAACAAGATGAATGAGCGTGACGATCGTAGCGGGTTTTGAACAAGATTTTACGAATTCAGGTTCGTTTCATGTAAATCGACTTCAGTTCCTGCTGATTCCTTCAAACAGTCAGTTCCGTGATCATTTATCACATATTACACGTGTTTTTTTCGTTGACCCGAGTTTTCGATGTCCTAACAGAAATCGCGGTAATTTCGGTAATTCAATGCGAGTTTTCCGAGAAACTGCGTCGACCTGTCAGTCCCGATGAAGCTCACATGACAGAATGGAGACTTCTTGGACAAAACGTGTCAAGAGCGAATCCTGAAAAGACGATTCAAATAGCTAGACGGTTTGCAACGATGCGAACGACCACATGAGGGATGGCGATTGATCTCGAATGTGCGACTCGCACGGTGAAAACGTCTGGGGGGCAGGACAATCAGGGTTTTCTCAACACAGAGCCAAAGACTCTGCAAAGGCGAACACGCATTACCCGCCCTTCACGGGCATTTCGACAAAGGGATCAAGTCGAAGTGCCCGCCGATGCCCGACGCGTAAAGACTGTCGGACGATGATCTGAGTCTTGCATTCACTCAAGATTTGGATTGCCGACCGAAAGACACCGACTCCGAGCAATCGGCGGTTTTCCTGCCAAGCGTGACAGCAAGGCAGGGAAATCACGTCAACACGTTTGAGGGTGAAGATCCGGAGGGTCGCGACGCCCTTCTGTGTGAGAAAAATCTAGTGATTGGAGAGCCCGCGATGAGAACGATCTTCACTACTGGACAGGTAGCAAAGATCTGCAAGGTTGCACCCCGCACAGTGAGCAAATGGTTCGACTCCGGCCGTCTGCGCGGTTACCGCATTCCCGGATCACAGGACCGTCGCATCCCACGCGAGCACTTGATTCGGTTCCTTAAGGAACACGGGATGCCCTTAGGCGAACTGGAAGACGAAGCGATGGGCAAGTTGCTCCTCGTCGGAGTCGACCAGAACGTTCGAGGTCAGATTCTCGACCTGATGCCTCCCATGGATTACAAAATTGAATCCGCGGCGAGTGGCTTTGAAGCCGGCATTCAGGCAGAATCACTGCATCCGGACTGCGTGGTAATCGACTTCGGCATGGGACGACACGAGGCAACGTTGATAGCGCTCAATTTGCGCAAAAACAACGAATACGCCGACGCCGTGCTTGTGGCGCTGCTGAGCGATGATGACACGGCCAGCGGTTTTGACCGTACCCCGTTCAACGAGACCTTCCGAAAACCATTCGACTCAGCTCTGCTGGCCGAACGAATTCGGACCCTCGTCGGTCGGAAGAAACAATTGGCTTAAAGAACATAGATGAATCGTCCGGAGAACGATCTGTTGTGACCAGGGACGGGTTGCCAGCAGGTTCGCGTTGCCAGACTGATGAGCGGCAGGCGTCGATGATCGACTCCTGCCGCTTTTTTTGTTTTTGTCCATAGATTGGGACAAATAGGACTCATGGGTCGAACATATCGTTTCGGCCCCATTCTCATGTTATTTACATTTTGCCGACGATCGACCGAATTTCGAAAAGATCTTTCTGCAACTGGCCCAGCAATCCATCAACCGATGTAAACCGGATGACATCTCGTATTTTCTGTAGAAAGTCGACATCCAACGATTTTCCGTAAAGATCGCCGTCGAAGTCCAAAATGTGGACTTCGACCTTTTTGGCCGACTCACCGAACGTGGGGTTCGGACCAACATTGACTGCGGCACCGTATTCGATTCCGTCAATTGCTGTCTGTGCCGCGTAAACTCCTTCTCCAGGGATAAGAGTCGTGATTTCGGCAAGATTTGCCGTTGGAAAACCGAGTGTACGACCTCGCTCGGCGCCGTGAACGACCTGTCCTGACAAGCGATACCTGTGGTCAAGCAAGCGGGCCGATTCTTTTACGTCTCCGGCTTCAACGAGCGTTCGAATGACACTCGACGAAACCAGTTGATTGTCCACAACGACTGGAGGAATCACGTCCAGTACCATCTGATACTTTAAACAAAGTTCACGAAGAACGGCGATACTTCCTTCTCGGTTCTTGCCAAAGAAAAAATTAGGTCCCTCAACAAGACCCCGAGCTTGCAGTTCGGTTCGCACGATTGTGTGAAAAAATTCATCCGCTGTGAGAGTGAGAAATCGCTGTGTCGTTGGAAGAATAATGACACAATCGACGCCACATTTTTGAAGTAACTCGGCGCGCTGCTCGATCGTTGTTAATCGGGGGGGTGCGGCATCAGGCCTCAACACCTCAATCGGATGCGGATCGAACGTCAAAACGACAGCTGGAACCCCATTTTCCCGCGCACGACGGACAAGTGACGTCAACATGGCCTGGTGACCACAATGGACCCCGTCGAAATTGCCGATCGAAACGAACCCACCGCGATAGAAAGACGGTGACTCAAACCCTCGTAGCAGCTTCATCAAACAATTTCTTCTTCGAACAGGGCGATGCTTGCCGTAAAACCGTGTATGTAGTTCTTGCCGCCAAGGGGACCAAGTTCCCCTTGCGCGAAGATCCCCGCCAGCGGTAGCGGGCCTAAATGACGTTGAATCTGTGTGGCATCATGATCCGGTCCCGAAAACATTCGCGACCCACGTCCGTTACAACTGAATAATAGACTTGCAGCTGGCAGTCGCGGATGTTCAGCAGAATGTCGTTCCAAGAGCCGAATCAAATCAGCATCTGCTGTCTCGCCATCCCGAATCTGAAACTGAACGGTCTGGCCGACTCGAATCACTCCACCCGCCTTAAGTGCTCCGGATTTTTTGTCAACTCCCACAACGTTGAGAATTAAGAAGTCTCCACGGTGAAACGATTCCTGGTATTCATTCAGAGCGATGCCGATGTGAACTCCGAGCTCAACCAGCTTCTGATCACGGGGAGGAAGCAGATGATAGAGTTCCTGCAGCCGTTGCATCGGAGGAGCTCCTCCTAATTCATAGACAACGTTGCGTTCAGCCTTTGTGACAACGAATGGTATGCCAATCGGGCGACAACCTTGAGAAACGACCGAACGAATCTGGGGCCCGCCGCGAATCACAACACCAATCGCCCCTTCATCGATCTCGCGCTCGTTCATGAACAGTCGGTTTTCGCCCGGGTTTCCACCACTGGCTTGACCACCGATGACTGGGACATTGGGGAGTTCGTCGGCGAGAAGGTCCAGGACGGATTGCGGTACTGAAGTGAACGGTTCGCCGAGAAACAAGACAGCTCGCGTTTCGTCCAGTCGGGCACCCAGATCGTCTGGCAGTCCGCCGCACATGAAGCCGTCGGGTGTTTCGGCAAATTCCATTTGAAACGGAAGCAGGTCAGCACCGGGCAACACTCCGCTCCAAAGTGCGAGCGCGGGGCCCCCTTCATATTCACGTGTACCCCCAATGACCGTCTCGCCAGTACAACCGAGCAAGAGTCCTCCGCCAAGCCGCTCGAGAATCGAGGCGGACATTGTCGAGAAATGTTTAGCGTGATGGTGCGAAACAAATACAAACGACAAATCCGGCTTGCGACCCAATTCGCCAGCGACAATTTGCACTGCTTCTTGAATTGCGGCATTCAAATTCGTCTTTTCGGACACTGCGGCTGCAAACGGCATTTCCTCATCCGATCCATCGACAACAAACGTTTCCCTTTCAATCGGCCCGATCCGACCTATCGACACTAACGCGAACTCGCACCTACGTTCAAGCGTGGCACGGTTCGTCAACTGACTTCGTCGGACACGTGTTGACACGATTCGGCAATTTCTGCCATACATCGCGTTGAAATAAGGCTCAGGAAGCAGCCTTGTCTTACGGTGGGCAGTTAGTCAGACCGGTAACTCCAACGTCATTTCGGACTAATCGATTTCGCGTTGCATCAGCTGCTGGCCCGCCTCTGCGAATTGTTTTTGCGAAAATGCAGGGATGCAATTATGGTTTGGCGATTTTTTTTCATTTTAGCTGCGTGCATTGGATTCTGGTGTCAACCATCTCTTGCCCAACAAAACGTGAAACCTGACGGACTGACGATTGCCGTATTGCAAAAGCGAATTAAAACCGTTGAGGCGAATCAGGAGCTGGCCGGCGCTCTTCGCGACAAGATCTTGTTGTATCTGCGAGAAGCGATCGAACGACTCGAGATCGTTCAGGAACAGACTGAAAAAGCTGAACGATTCGAAAAAAGATTGTCACAGGTCGCCAGCACGTTGAGTGCCACGGAACAGCGATTAGCGTCTTCGCCAAAAGCGGCGGACCCATCCATCGCATCAGTAAACGACATCAATGAACTTGAACGGATGGTAGAAACTCGAGCTAAACAGCTCGATGAACCAGAAGACGGTCTTCGAAAACGGATTGAGAGGCTTGAGACCGAAGCCGCCATGTGGAGAATCCGACCCGAAGAGCTAGTGAATGAACTTGCAGAAGTAGACGATCGACTTCGTGAAATCGATGATGAACTGGAAGGGCTTGCTACCACAGGCGAACCTCGTGAGCTGATGCAATCTCATCAGGCATTTCTCTTTTCTCGTCGCCAACGAGCTCAAAGCGAGCGACGAGCATTGCAGGCAGAATCTGCGTGGTACCAGTCGACCTCAGCAGCGGAGCTCACACAGGTTCAAAGAGAACTCGCCTCGAGAGAACTTTCAGTGAAACTCGCGGAACTGGACCTCCTCCAGATCGAACTCGGCAAACGACAGGGTAATGTCGCAGATCAGCGTGTCCGTCAGGCTGAAGACGTCGTGGCCAGAACCGCTCCGGAATTCAAGTCGCTGGCTCAGAAAAATCTCGCCCTGGCGATGGAGCGACGGGATGTCACAAAAAAATATCAAGAACTCGAGCAACGCCAGGAAGCGACAGCAACCGCGTTGATGGAGTTGGACAAGGAGTTCAAGCGGACGCAAGCGATGGTCACAGATATCGGATTGACCGATTCGATCGGCCTGTTGCTGCGACAGCAGCGAGCCAAACTGTTGAATCCCCGAGGGATGAGATCCAATCTACTGCATCGAAATGACATTGTCCGAGAAGCCAGGATGCGTCTGTTCGAGTTGGATGCCGATCGTTTGTCTCTGGTCGATCTGGATGCGGCGAGTGCCAGGTATGCAGCCGATCTCGATGCAACAGGTGATCGTAGATCAAGTTCGGCAAACCTGAAGTCATTGCTTTCAGATCGTCGCCAACTCGTCAAAGGTCTTGATGCGGACTACACAAAATATTTTCAACATCTTGTTGACATGGATAACGTTGAGAGACGGCTCCTGGATTTAACCACAAAATACGCGGACTATGTTGATGAGCGGGTTTTATGGATCCGAACCGGCCAAAAATTTGGGCGAGAACAGTTTCATAAGTTGAACACGTCGGTCGGTTGGATCTCCGACAAAACTTCATGGCGAGCGGTTGCTGATGCATGCAGAATGAATGCGGCCCGACTCCCCTTTTCGTGGGCGTTTACTGCGATGGCAGCTGTCGCCTGGTTTTGTTTTCGACCGCTGTTAAAGAGGTTCGTTCATCGTCGTGGAATTGTTGCAGCTGCTGTCACCTGCCGTGATTTGTCGCCGACTTTGCAGTCGACCTCGTTAACTCTTGTAATCGCCAGCGGTTGGCCACTCTTGGTTTGGTTCCTCGGATGGAGACTTGACCACAGTGCTTCGACAGTCCCCTTCGTCCACGCCGTTGCGGCGGGACTGTTGCGATCAGCGACGTTTGCGCTACCACTCGAAGTCCTGCGAGTTGCCTGTATGCGTGGTGGTTTGGCAGAGCAACATTTTGACTGGCCAGAACGATCGATCGTCGGATGGCGTAGAAACCTGGGATGGTTCCTTCCTCTCGGACTGATTCTCGTTGGACTTATCGGATTGACCGAAGGGACTGGTGACGAACATCGACTTGACTCATTTGGCCGATTTGTATTTTTGGTATTTACCGCAATGGCTGCCGTGTTTTGCCAACTGACCATAAGACGCGCGAAAGCCTCAATAATCGACGCAGAAAAGGCAGACGAAGCGATCGTTGAAGCGGATGTGTGGTCGGACAGATTCTGGCGGTTTGTGCCACTTCTGGCCGTCGGTATTTCGATTGGACTTTTTGCCCTGGGTTGGTCGGGGTTCTTTTATACGGCGTTACAACTCACCTGGAGACTGCAGCAAACTGCCTGGTTGATGGTTGGCCTTTTGATGTTACGAGCAGTCATTCGTCGTTGGATTGCACTTGAACGACGCCGAATGGCCGTGCTTCAAGATGCAGAACTACAATCCATTACGGATAGTGAACGTGAACCAGGGAATACTGAACGCAATCCATATTTGTTTCCCCGCTGGACATGGCCGGATTTCCGGCTGAATCTGACACAAATTGTCACGCAAATGCGCAGCCTCCTTGATACCGGCCTGATCGCCATTGCGGTCGCCGGCTTGTGGTTTGTCTGGGCTGACGTGACGCCAGCGCTGAACATTCTCGATCGTATTACGCTTTGGAATACAACGGTCGAGCAAGTGGTTTCTTCAGACGATGTCGAGCATGCGACGGTCGGTAAAACTGTCACACGTCTGATTCCGGTGACGGCTGCAGATTTGGGG
>JBAXBD010000277.1:0-7899 GCA_037142165.1 Schlesneria sp.
TATGGCATCGCTCAGGTGCGCAACAGACCAGTTGCAGGTCCCACCTTGCGAGTGAAATATTAGTCGAGTGGAGTCGGGGGAATATCGAATTCCTGGTCCGACGGGGATAATTCGGTTGGCTGCGTCATGCTCGGCATCGCCTGTGGAGCGTGGGGTACGACGGTCAGTGTTGTTCCGGCGCGTTGAAGTAATTCTTCTCCACTGCCGACACCCGGCGGAGTATGTCGCCAGGCTGTTCCGGCCAAGACCTGGCGCCGCCCTTCGTCAAACATGTGTCGCATGGCGACCGGGTCGAAATCCGCTCCTGACATTGGAGCATCGAAGTCGTTTGGAAGGGCGGCGAGATGGTACTGCATTCCCGTCAACAGGCTTTGCATATAGAGCTTGACCAGCGAATCGCGCGTCTGGGCGTAGAGAAATGTCGAGACGCTTTCGCCAACGATCCTGATGACTCGAGTCGGTACCGGCTGCGGATCGGCGTACAGCTTTCCTGCAACGATGACGTATTCGTCAGATCCATACAGCACATCGGACAACGATCCGGCGCAACGTTGTTCGGGTGGAATATACGGCGGGCGAAAGAACAGTGGCTGCGTCAGGCCGCCATCCACATGGCGTTCGATGTATCTCTTTCCGTCGACCACGACGGGGATCTCTACGGTCGGGAAAAAGCCTGGAATCGCTGCCGAGGCGAGCAACAATTTACAGATGAGCAGACGGCTATCGGGTTTTCCGGACGCGGCGATGGCGCCAAGATCCCAGACCACAGGACGTCGACCGTCCAGATCAGTGGTGCCGATGTACAACCGGCGACCACACGCGTGAGCTTCGGCAATCCGCTCGACAACTTCCGGCGTGATGGTCGACTGGATCTGTCGCAACAGGGGTTCGCTGTCGTTCAGAGAATCAGACAACAGTGCCCACGGAAGATGCTTCCTGCGGTAGATGTCAGACGATTTCAGCGTGGTATAATTTCGGCAGAGCTCCGCGTCGTAATCGGGGCCAAGAAAGGCGAAGACAGCAATCAGTGCTCCTGTACTGACGCCCGTCACCACATCGAACTGAGGGCGATTACCCGCCTCGGTCCATCCACAAAGGATTCCGGCCGAGTATGCTCCGTAAGATCCGCCGCCGGAAAGGACCAGGGCAGATCGTTTTGGAGGGATGACGTCGGGCCGTTGCGACGCACGGACTCGCTCCCCCTGGGCGAACAACTGGCGGAACACCATTGGCGGTGTGCCGTCAGGGCCATACGCGGTGGTATCGACCAGTTCAGCCGGTTTCAAACCCGCTGCCGTGGGCGATTGAACCATCATCCGAGTCGTGGCACAACCCTGCGAAAAACAGAGCGCCAGCGAAACAGCGACCTTGACCACGACGCCTGCCGCCGGGTTTGAGTCGAATCGGGCGTCGTCTTCGAGGTACCTCATGTGAGGTCTGTACTCGATCTTAAAAAGTACGACAACCCCGGATTTAGAGGAGAGTAGTAAGTTGTAAGTAGAGAGTAGACTCAAGAGCACTGCTTGACCGAAGACGGTCAAGCAGTGCCACCCTAAATCCGAAGAGTGGCAACGGCTTAGTCTACCGACAATTGGTTGAGCAAATCCGCAATTTCGCGGTGGGTGGCCTGTGATTGTGTCACGATCAATTTTCCCGGAAGCGTAAAAATCGTTCCTGTAGGGAAATCGGCATGATGGACCATTTCAAGACTTAAGACTGTTGCATGAGCCAGCGTTACCAGGCCGTTCACAGTCGCGTTTCCGAGAGCATCCACTTCTTCCGCTTCTGACTTTTTCGATTTCTCTGACGAGCTGGGGGATTCATCGCCATTGGAAATGGTGACGTTATCCGAAATGGTGACTGTCGCACCTGATTGTGCTGCGGCCAGTTGGACTCCGGTGGTGACAATCGATTTGACCATTTCAGAGGGGATGTGCCCGTTACCGCGAAGCTGGTCTCCCAGGTCGTTGATCTGCGATCGCCAGCTCCATGGACGGATGGATTGACGCACGATTTTGGCGAGCTGTTCCGGATTCAGATTGCTCAAATGCTTGACCGAATAAACACGCGTCTCCTTGTGCGACAAGGCCTGCATGCGCGTGGTGATCAGTAAACCATCCTTTTCGACAAGATAATCCAACAGACAGGCATTTGTGAGAGAGATGGGAAACGGCATTTCCATCACATCGTTTCCAAACACAATCGGCATTGCATCGAGTAACTGTCGAAGTACGGTCGAAACGTTTGCCTGTTTCAGGCACATCGTCTGGATGTTGATTTCGAGCGAGAGGAATTCTTCGACGATATTGGTTTGAGGTTTTTCGTCATCATCGTCGCTTTTGACTTTGTCTTCATGATCCGCGTCGTCGTTGTCGCATTCATCATCGCATGCTTCGTCGCCGGTCTCTTCTTTCATTTTGGAATCAGCATCGGTGTCGTCGTCTTCAGAGTCTTCAGACGTTTCCTGGTAATCCGAATATGCCTTGGCACTTTGTTCAGGCTCCGAAATAATAATCAGCTTTCCCTTTTTTGAGGGATTTCTGCTGATGACTCGAATGGCGGTATTTCGCTTCGCGATCAAGGAAGCCGTTTTTGTGGGCTCTTTCGTCTCACTAATGACATTTTCCTTCCCCAAAAGCGCGGACAATGTCGGGATATCAAATCGCAAAGAAAGCTGGTGACGTTCACGAAGCTGGTCCAGCAGTTCTTTCACGGTTACCGTCTGACGCTCGCCGAAATCGAGCTCAGAAGGTTGGGCCAGTATTGCTTCCCACTTCTTCTGGCCGGTTAAAGGGACAGGTTTCAGATCAACGGGAGGGGAGTTAACGGGCTCAGGGAGTTTTGAGGCCGATGTCACCGCAGTTGGAGAAATGTATGTTGGCGTGTCTGGCGGCGAATAGGAATCGCCGTAGGGACTCGCCGTAGCGGCGGGAACAGTCGGAGCAACTGGCGTGGAAGTAACCTTGGATTTACCTGTTTTCGATTTCTTGACCGGTTCTGCTGTAAGGCCAACGCTGCCGATTCCAAAACATAACATCAGACAGATTAATGAGCGCAACTTGATTCCTCCCCATGTAAGCGGTGACGTCAGATTCCTTTCAACCGCAATCTGTCCAATGACTATTGCACGTCAACCAAAGCGATTCAAGATCGGTTTTGCAGCGGGAAGAGACCAATCAAGGATTGATGCGGTGGACGGCCCAAGCCCCGGGACTGCCGAGAACATAGGCGAATCGATCGTGCAATCGGCTGGGGCGACCCTGCCAGAACTCGATGCGATCAGGGACCATTCGGTAACCACCCCAGTGGGCCGGTCGCGGAATAGGCCCCCCTGCGAACCGTTGTCGGAATTCTTCGACCCGGGAGTATAGAAACTGAGCGGACTCAAGATGACCGCTTTGAGACGAAGCCCAGGCGCCGAGTTGGTTATTCAGAGGTCGGCCCGCAAAGTATGCATCCGATTCTGCTTCTGAAACGCGATCAACTCGCCCTTCGATTCGAACCTGTCGCTCAAGCTCTTTCCAGTAAAAGCATAAAGAGGCGAGCGGGTTTTGGGCGAGTTCTTCACCTTTACGACTGTTGTAGTTGGTATAAAATGCAAATCCCCGTTCATCGAAGCCACGCAGGTAAACGATGCGTGCAGCAGGGCGTCCGTTGCTTGAGCAGGTAGCCAGGGTCATCGCCGGATATTCCGTCACTCCAGCCGCCTGAACCTCGCTGTACCACTTTGTGAATTGTTGAATCGGATTGGCATCCAGGTCGATGATATCGAGAGTGCCCAGATTGAAGTCGGCGTGGACAAAGTCGTCAGTCATGATGGTCTCGCAATCGGGGATTTGTTCTCGTTGTCTTGAATTTACATCGATTTTGACATCGTAGCTGGTCCGTTGCCACTCTCTGTGGCAATCAGCATGTCGACGGGTTCGGTCTTCGCCACACAGACGGCAATCGCCAGATCGCCAGTGACGTTCACCACGGTCCGGCACATATCCAGAATGCGATCAACGCCATAAATAATGGCGATTGCGCTGCCGGGGACACCGACTGACTGCATGACGACAATAATCAGGGGTAGTGAGCCGCCGGGGACGCCAGCCGTTCCAACCCCTGCCAGAATCGCCATGAGAACGACGGTGAATTGTTGACCTGCAGTGAGATCAACACCCATCACCTGGGCCAGAAACAAGACGACAACCCCTTCGTAAAGGGCCGTCCCGTTCTGATTGCCCGTCGCTCCAACCGTCAGGACAAAATTCGAGACCCGCGAAGGAAGTTTGAGTTCATCACTGGCAACTTTCATTGCCGTTGGCAATGTGGCACTCGATGACGATGTCCCGAAGGCGACGAGCATTGCTTCCGAGACATTTGAGAAGAACTTCCATGGCGACATTCGAGCAAAGACTAATACGACAATCGAATAGACAACAAACAATTGCAGGCTCAAGCCGAGGATGGCGGTGATGACGAACCACAACAGAGTTTTCAGGATATCAAAGCCCATCTCTGCAGCGAGGGCAAATACGAGACAACCCGCTCCATACGGTGCCAGTTTCATGGCAAATTCGATGACGGACATCGACACCGCATAGAGTCCTTCTAGCCAACCAACGAATGTCTTCGTTTCTTCTGGCCGCGTCGTGGCTGCCATGCCGCAGATGAGTGCAAACACCATCACGGCCAACATCCCGTTACCCTTCGAAGTACCATCGACGGCACCAACCATCTCTTGGAGGGGATTCTCGGGAAACAGATCTACGATTGTGTCACGAATCGGCTTGGCCTCTTTTGCTTTATTCATTTTTTTCGTTGCGTCGCCCGCATATTTTTCAAGCAAATTCTGTCGTTGCTCGTCACTAAGAGATCGGCCAGGTTGCATGAAATCGACCAGACCGATACCGATCAATACCGCGCATGAAGAGAGAATCGCGGTAAATCCAAGCGTTTTAAGTCCCATGCGTCCCAGGTTTCGCAGATCCCCAATCTCAACAACTGCCAGAGCCAGTGCCGAGAAAACCATCGGTACGACCACCATGGACATCAGACGCAGAAAGATTTTACCAATCGGCTCGACCCAGTAGATGACATTGTCGAGCCAATCGGTTAGCCCGTTGGCGTTGGAATCGCCAGCGGCTCCCTTCCCGGACGCGCCAATGG
The DNA here is from genome assembly GCA_037142165.1 of Schlesneria sp. Classification (GTDB taxonomy): domain Bacteria; phylum Planctomycetota; class Planctomycetia; order Planctomycetales; family Planctomycetaceae; genus Schlesneria. The sequence continues at coordinate 5,155 of JBAXBD010000277.1, forward strand.
CATTTGCGATCAGCCCTGCAACAATTCCAATAACCAATCCGATGAAAATCTTCGTGTGAAGCGGCATTCCTGATTCAGACTCGACACGACGTTGTTCATTGGACATCGAAAATCCTTTGGTTAATGACTTGAGAATCTGGAGGATACCTGTCATGCCGGTGAAGGTCACGCGTCGGTGGAAATCTTGCTTTGAATGAATCGGATAACCGTAGATAGGAAGCAGGTATTGCACCGATTGAAAAGAGAACTGCGATGCCCGCTGTTGTGACTGAGCCTCACGTTTGTATGATATCAAGAGTCAAAATTTGGAATCGGCGGTCTTCACGAATTTGTGTGAGGGCGTCGGTTTCTCTCAAGGAACTTGTGGATGATGGCTTCGCCTCGTGTTTGTGTCTTGCGTGCTCCCGGAACGAATTGTGACGTCGAAACGGCGTATGCATTCGATACGTGCGGTGGTCGTTCGGATCGAGTCCACTTGTTTCGCCTCATCGAGCGACCGTCGCTCCTCGACGAATATCAAATCCTTTGCATTCCTGGCGGCTTCAGTTATGGAGACGATATCGGTGCCGGGGTCGTCTTTTCCAGTCAGCTTCGGGGTCATCTGGGTGACGTCGTTCACCAATTCCTAACCGCAGACAAGCTGGTGCTGGGAATCTGCAATGGCTTTCAAACATTGCTGAAAGCCGGGGTCTTGCCCTATGGAGCCGACGGTTGGGGGAAATCTGATCGAAGCGAGGCCGATGCCACGCTGACTTGGAATCATAACGGCAAATATACGGCTCGCTGGGTTCATCTGAAAGTTGGTGGATCGAATAACGTGTTTCTACGCGATCTCTCGGAACTGGACCTTCCCATCGCACATGCCGAGGGTCGACTTGTGCCGCGCAGTGCTGACGTCGTCGAAACATGGCGAAATCAACATCAGATTGCGATTCAGTATGCGCATTGGGCTGCAGGAAGCGACGGGGCGTCGAACCCGATTAATCAACGCTGGGAGGCGAATCCAAATGGGGCTGTCGCCGACATTGCTGGTTTGAGCGATCCAAGCGGTCGAGTTCTGGGGTTAATGCCGCACCCGGAACGATTTCTATTTGCAACTCAACATCCTCAGTGGACTCGGCTAAACCTAGAAGGAGACGGCGCGGGGCTGAAGCTGTTTCAGAACGGCATCGATTACTTTACGTGATCAAGGTCTTTTTGACAGCCAAGGTTCGATGACAATTTGCGTGGCTCGAAGGTTGCACCAGCTGATCTTTCGAAGATATTTAGCGATGTGGGGAAAGTAAGGGTCAACCAAGTCTCGATCGCTCGCATCCAGATCCGTCATGTTGACCGGCATCGGGACGGACTTGAGCAACACAAGTTCGTCGGCGGGCCAGCAGAACGCCGTCCAACCGGCTATCGAGTCGCTGGTCACATTCCAATGGTGTGGCAGCGGTTCTCCCGACTGTGCTTCTTCCTCTCTGACAAATCGATGGCAATCCAATAAAAGCGGTGATGAGTCTACAGCCCACAAACGCGTCGCTTCTTCTCGATCGCTGACTGACCGTAACGATAATAACGTTTCAATAAACTGACGATTCAGGTCGGTACTGGCAATCGCAAGCCAATGAGCGGTTTCGTCGCTGAGTTGATGAATCCGGCTCCAGTCGCGGACAACATCTGCGGACGCGCCCCCACCAATAACAAACAATCGTTTTTTGTCCGAGAATTGACCAAGGACAGTCCAAAGCTTTTCCGCGAGTCCCGGCAACGTCAGAAGGCTGCCACCGAGCTTGAAAATGACCGTCATTTCTCATCGCCAGACACGAGTGCGATTTGCAAATCCATTACGTTGGTATGAGTTGGTCCCGTTTTAATCAAGCCACCCACCTGATCGAAAAACGTGTATGAATCATTGATCGCAAGAAACTCATTCGGTTGTAACCCACGTTTCCGCGCGTTTTCCTGGATCGCCGCGTCATAAAATGCACCGGCTGCGTCGGTAGGACCATCCTCGCCGTCAGTACCACCAGATAAGACGATAAAGCGTCGGATGTCTTCATGTGCCCAGCGATATCCCGCAGCCAAAGCCACTTCCTGGTTTCGACCTCCCTTTCGAGGTCGATCGGTTGCGGCGAGTCTGACAACTGGCTCGCCACCACCCAAAAAACACAGACCTTTTCCTAAGACTTCGCGACGCGATGTCAGACAGATTTCTGCTAATTCGACGCCAATGTCGCTCGCAATTCCCTGACGATTCGTACCGAGGTTGCGTACTTCAAAGCCGAGTGATTGTGCATGGGATGCCGCTGCATCGAGCGCCGTTTGATTGTTGCCAATGATGCAGTTTCGACATTGAATTCTGGGAACATTTTGCGAGTCTGGTGTTCGAGCCTGATCCTCCAGCGCCTTCCAGACTGAGTCCGGGACCGACGAATTGTGACTTGTCCGGGTCGAGTATTTTTGAAGTACAGCAAAAGCATCGTTTGGCGTACCAGTGTCACAGACAGTCGGTCCAGACGCGATGATGTCCAAAGGATCGCCCGGGACGTCTGAAATGATCAAGGAGATCATTCGCCCCGCCGAAGCGGCTCTTAGAAGTCCTCCCCCTTTAACGAGCGAGAGTCGTTTGCGAACCGTATTGAGTTCCTGAATCGTTGCCCCAGATCGCATGAGGCAACGAGTCACGTTGAGTTTGTCTTCCAGACTGATTCCTGGAACCGGAGCGGGTAAGAGGGCACTGCCGCCACCAGATATCAACAC
>JBAXBD010000278.1:0-7886 GCA_037142165.1 Schlesneria sp.
CTTTCAGCGTCTGTAGCGTAGGGGACAATTGATAGTCAGGCCCCGCGTCGGCTGGCATCCATTCGAGGATATTGACTCCGTTTGGAATATAGCAGCAGATCAGTCGCGGCTGTGTTGCTGCGGAACGATCCAGAGGCTGGAACGTTGAGGGGGCACCCCATCCTCGCGGCAACATAGCGTCCAGCAACGGCAGGCCGAGAGCGACTCCTAAACCCCGTAACACATGGCGACGTGATAAGGGTTGTTCGAAGTTTGCAGGCATCGCAAGATCCTTGAATTCCAAATTGAAATCTACCTGGTTGTGAACGGCTCGCTGGCAACAATCGAATGCAATAACGAACGCAATGTGTATCGATTCTGTTTCATCTGAACGACGGCAGATTTCACGAGAGGCTGATCGGCAAGTCCCAGCTCGCGACCGTACGCATACGTCATCAGTTTCGATGCCAGGCAAGTGAGAAACAAGTCTTCTTTCGCCAGCATCGCGGCCTGCAATCCTGCAACTCCGTCGATTTTTGTTCCATCGGGCATGGCCGATGTAGCATCAATTTTCGGATCATTCTTTTCGATGCGTCCCTTGTAGCCGAAGCCTTCCTGTTCCCGCCATTCCCCTGCGGCGTTGTAGTTTTCCAGGGCAAAACCAAGCGGATCGATTTTGTTATGACATCGGGCACACTGAGCCAATGAGCGGTGGATCTCCAATCGCTGACGTACCGTGGCTTTATCGATACCAGGGACTTTCGGTGAGATTTCCCCGGCATTGGCAACTGGTAACCCAGGATCGATCCCCATCATTGTTTTGAGAATCCAAGTCCCGCGTTTGACGGGTGATGTGCGAGTGCCATTCGACGTCGTCGTCAAAATCGAGGCCTGCGTGACGATTCCCCCTCGCTGAATTCCCTCAGGAACCTGCACCCGCCGGAACTCGTCCCCGTGAACATCGGCAATGCCATAAAACCGAGCCAGTCGCTCGTTGATAACGACAAAGTCCGATCGGATCATCAGTCGGACATCAAGATCGTTGATCAGAAATTCGCGAAAGTATGACTCCGATTCGCGAACGATCGATGTTTCGAGATGCCGGTCATATTGCGGATAAAGATCTTTCGCCGGAGGATTCGTACCGACATCCCGCAACCCCAGCCACTGATCAGTGAAATTCCTGACTAAGGCATCGGCCTTCGGGTCTTTCAACAGACGATCGATCTGAGCTTGAAGTGTATCGGGCTGATGCAATTGTTTTCCGTCTGCCAACCGAAACAATTCCTCGTCAGGCATGCTTGACCATAAAAAATACGAAAGACGGCTGGCAAGCTCGTGGTCATTTAACGCAACGGGTTTTCTGTTTGCGTCATCGGGATAGGGTTCCGTCAGGTAAAGGAAATTGGGTGACGTCAGAATGGCGATCAACGGCAGTTTGATCGCGTCAATCCCTGGTTTCTCCTTCCTCGCTTCGGTGAAGAGCGTCAGCTTGGCGGTCACCTCGTCGGTTGTCACTGGCCGACGGTAAGCACCGCGCATGAACCGGTCGAGAACTTCGCGAACATATTTCGTTTCGTCCGATGCGGCCAAAGGGGATTCAAACATCAATCGACTGTGACTTGATGGCGGCCAGGAGTCAAATTCCGGACCTTCGATCTCGAACCAGTCAATCAGTAACTCGGGGCGGGCGAACGAGTCTTTCCCCTGCATCCAGAAATTCTCGAGCACGCGGGGAATTTCATAGGCGTATTCCGTGCGGAGGCCTGCTTCTTCGGACGTAAACTTAACGGAAAACTCGTGTGTGCTCGGTTTTGTTGGCGTACCGGTCACATCGAATTCTGCGATGACGCGCGGCTGTGGACCTAGATGCTGAACGAGTTTGATTCGAGGGGGACCATAGTCATAAATTCGATCGTTTTTGAAATGAATCAGGTCCGACTCATACTGCCGGTCATGCCAATCTTTTCCTTTTGGGTTTTGTGTTGTCTGCTCGTCGCGTCGTTGCTGCAAGATCCTGGCTGCCGATTCCACCACCTGTTCACGGTTTGGAATTCGGCCCGCAGCGTGAATGCGGATCGTGTACTTTCCGGGTGTCGGAACGCGGAAACCACGTGCTTCAATCACTTTGTCCCACGAGTTGTGATGCACGACAACCCAATCACCATCTTGTTGATTGTTCGCACCATTCACAATCGGATTATTCTTTGGATCGAATCGGACTCGTCGCTGGTCCATCGGCCCCACCTTGGGTTCGAATCGCCACTTGATCTTCGCGGGCTGGTCACCCGAGACGAGCGCCGTATCAAGGATCTGCTGAGCGGCTGCCAGATACATTTCCAGGTGTAGCGGCGATACCGTTAACGCACTGCCGTTATTGTCGAAGCCACCTGCCGGTGGATCTTGAGGGAAGCCTGAAATATCGAAGTCGACGCCGATCAGATCGCGGATCGTATTCCGGTACTCATCCCGATTGAGCCGCCGCAATACGACGGTCCGTTCCCGTTTCGCCAGTTCAGCTCGCACGGTTTGTTTGGTGATCCAGTCGACCACAGCAGCCACTTCGGCAGGGGAGGGTTGCGGCGACTTTTCAGGTGGCATCTCATGAGAATTCAGGACATTGACGACCTCACGCCACTTTCCTTTGAGTGCCGTATCGCTGAAATCGTTTGCCAACCGTTTTGAGTCGACAGCGAATTCCCCTTCAAGTTTCTCGCCCGTGTGACACTTGTGACAATACTTCGTCAAGACTGGTTCGATGATGCGATCGTATCCGTCTCGATCCGGCGTGATGTCAGGTTCTGCGGCATGTACGAGTGCAACAATACCGACGCTGCTAATGAAAAAACTGTTAATCAAAATTCGCGTCAGAGTCATTTCCGAGGGGTTCCTGCGATGTCAGTGGTCGACAGCGGAGACTGCTCGTTACCAGTTTGCGTAAAGAACTGTGACGCCAACTCAACCATGTTTCGACGCCAACCAGGACTTGAGATCGTCGATCGATTTGAAGTCGAGCAGAGCCTCGCCGAGGTTCTGGCTTTGCTCCAACTTTAACTGACGAATTTGCTGCTGTAGGTCTTCAGGTAACGGACCACACTGACGCATGAGAATCCGTAGCAACAACGTCGCACTACCCTGCTCCCGACCTTCTTGACGACCTTCTTGACGACCTTCCTGACGACCTTCCTGACGACCTTCCTGACGTCCTTTCTCAAGACCTTCTTCCAGGCCTTCTTCTTTTGCCAGGCGTTCAATCGATGTTACGTAGGGCATTCGATTTTCCTCTTCGAAAGTGACCAATTCGGATTTAAACCTGCGGTCGAGATCTGGACGCAGTCGCATCATCCAATCGATCAAGCGGAATATTTCACGGATTGTATCTGAAGAATACCCCATCGTGTAGAGGTTTCTCACTAATTGAGTTTTGGCACCGAATCTCGCTTCTGGATCACTCGAAGTTCGCAGCGCGGCGATCTGGGCTCTCGCCACCTGCACGAACAGCGAATTGTCGCCGACCCAGTCCGTGGCCAGCCGATCTAATAGCTTGCAGACTGGAAACTCTCGAATGCTGCGAAAATCCCCCAGTTGAAAATGGTGCGCACGTGGACGCCAATCTGGACTCAGGTCTGCAAGTAGCACCAGCGTCACAACCTCTTCCTGAAACATCCATTTCAAACCCGCATTGTACATGTCGATGCGGAATGGGAATCCCGCTTCGAAGTGTGTCTGAATCTCCAGATGACACAATATCCATTGCTCACGACCATCGAGCAGTCGGACTTTGAACAGCAAATCGACTTCGCGATTGCGATGCCCGAATCGCCCAAAAATCTGGCTGATCTCTTTGTCCAGCCATTGTGGTTCGCAATTCCAATCGATGAGATCCGCAAACGCTGGAAAACCTTTCTTAACCGCTTCCGCTAAATGCAATCGAATTGTTTCCTTCCAGGCACCGTCATAGTCGCTGTCTTGCCGTTCTTCCTCAGGCAATTCGTTTTCAATGTCCGTCATGAATGGCGCTTCAGCAAACGGGAAATTTCGACAATCGGCTAATTGACAGGGGCACATCATCGTACGCCGACGCCACTAGGGGAGCAATTCGTGTCGAACTCCGCAACCGAAGATGAATTCCAGCGAACCTGCATGGGACCACTTCACAGATCGACAAGTGCCGCTTCCTATGATTTAGGTAACTCTCGAATCTCGACCGTTTCACCCGCCTCGAAAACGGGATTGCCGTGGACCAACTCCTGTGCCTGGCTCAAGCTTTCGGCCTGCACTCGGATGAAACCCGAAAGATGCAGCGTAATACCGGGTGGAGTGCCAGCCTTCGACAGACAGATACCATCACCGATGGCGCTTCCCCCCTGGAAGACTCCCGCCTGTTGGAGTTTCGCAATATATTCGGCCCATTGATCGTCACGACTGTGACCATCGTCCCAGCCGTCGTTATGCATCAAGAAAATGTAGTCGTTCATCACTCCTCCACAGTGTCAGCTTGTCATTCGATTGCGATAAGCGAGATAATAACAAGCGTCGAACAGAGATGGCACGACGAAGGCGATGCCCGCCACCCAACGGGAGGGCGAGGCTCCTGCCGAGCCGCTAAGTCGATGGGTGTCCCGACTTCGCGGCTCGGTGCGAGACTCGCCCGCTCGTTGCAAAACCTTCGTAGCATGCGAAAAAGCAACGCGTTAGTACCACTAAATCCTTTCATCACCAATTGGCCTTCAACAGATGTACCAGTTGACGCAAGCCGACATGATCTGGAACCGTGCTTGCGGAGAAGATCCGTTGCGATCTCTCCCAGGCGACCGTGCGCTCGCCGATATGCTTCGGGCGCATAATCTCATCATGAATGGTGGCGTGCTTCACGCGATCGAATGCCTAACTGCCAGTGAGCTGAGCGATGCGGAAGCGGGATACTCCTACTACGGGTTTGACGGAGTCACTGCCTTGTTAACTCTCGCGAGAGAACGCATTGATGCCGACGACGATTTAGGTGGACATGAGCACCGACTGGACGCCCTGTATGCTGAGCTGGTTCCATCGGACAACTCAATCGTTGAACGTTTCGAACAGCGACTAAAGTTGAATCCGTTCGAGTTTGCGTCGCTTCGGGCGCGGGACATGGCATAAGTTGATCGATTTGGTTGGATTATTTGCATGTTCGGACAGATGATGGCGTGTCCCCGTTTTTTTGAAAGATTTCTTGATGCCCCAGGTAAATAACCCAGACGCTGTAGTTCGCACCGAGCGTACGTTGCCTGCCACTCCTCGCGATGTGTTCGTAGCATTCGAACAACCGGATCGACTGGCTCAATGGTGGGGACCGAGCGGATTCCGGAATACTTTCCAGCAATTCGAGTTCAAGTCCGGTGGAATTTGGAACTTTGTGATGCACGGCCCCAACGGCATCAATTACCCGAACGAGAGCATTTTCCGGGAAGTCACGCCCGATACGAAAATCGTGATCGAGCATGTCTTGCAGCCAAGGTTTACATTAACGCTGACATTTACGGATCGTGGTGACAAGACAGACTTGACATGGGTCCAGGAGTTTGAAAGCGCGGAGGTCGCGGAGCGTATGCGTTCAATTTGCGAACCCGCCAACGAACAGAACCTCGACCGGCTTGAAGCGATTCTCGCGAGCCAACGTCCATGAAGTGGGCCGCGACGGTGATAAAAAACGCACGCCTCTTCCAACGCTAGCAGCGTCGCCCACGTTGCCGATGCTGCCAGCATCGCACCTCATGCGTAAGCCGCAGAGCGGCGACCGAGATTGGACGTTCATGCCAATCGTTGCTGTTGATCCCGTTTGATTCTCGATGGAGAGGCGGCGAAACGGTGACGGATTCGACTCGGTCGCCCCGCTGGGGCTTTTTATCTGTATTTGTTGCATTTCATCCTGGGGCGGAGGCGCCCCAGACTCCACTCGGTCACCGCTCTGCGGTTTAGGACTGCCGGAGCGTGAACGCATCGACCACGCGATGTCACACAGTCAAAGTCGACTTATTTCCCGCTTTGGTGATCATCAGCCGTAAGCGAGCCTGAGTCCGGCCACAAAACGCCGCCAAAATGGGTGCCACGGTTTTACCGTCTTCGGTAAGGCCGTGTTCTTCGGACGTGCGATCGAATCATGAAGACACGGCCATGTCGAAGACTCCAAAACCGTGTCACCCCGGTTCGCTACCGTTTTGAAATTTTCTGTGATCATTAGCCATACGTGAGTCTCTGATTCGGCCACCAGGGCAAAGGCCCGTTAACCACACTTGTATTCGGTCCAAACAGTGGCGACGGTAGGATCTCGTTTGGATTGCGTCTTTCGACACTTGAGCAACTTGACGTGGGAAGTGTCGCTCAAGGTTTTTTGGTACATGGAGCGGAAGCGCGTGGCGAACCGTCAGTGGCGGCTCTCAACGTTCTACCTTCTCGCCGAAGGCGTGGTTTATGACAGGAACAATGGCGATTCCATCAGGAGCAGAGATTTGCACGCGGGCCAACCGTGCCATTGGAACTCGCCGCAAGTTTGAATGAGTGGCGGCTTTTCTATCGAAAAGTTGTGTCTCATTGGCCGCTGCGGCTAGCTATTCGGGTACCACTGGATGACCGTCTTCGGTCCCCCAGAACTGTTCGATTGCCTCGAGAATAGCGAAGCCACTGCGTCGGAGAAAACTCCGATGCAGTGGCACACAACCCGAACGTTAAGTCTTGACGGCGCACTAGTAACAATGATTTCGACCGTTGGTGCTCAAGATCGTCTTGTCTCAACCGGGCCTCAATTTGCTAATGATGTGATCCCGAACTTCAGCCGGTTTGGAACTAATTCGTCAGGGTTTCATGAAAAGGCAGAGGGGCAGAATGGATTTCGGCTGTCGGTCTTTGGGTTTGATTCTGATCCCTCTTTCTCGCGAGAGTCTCGCGTGCGACGTGTCGTTCGATAAGAGATTTGGAACACTCATCTGAACTCATTTTCGCTCATCAGAAAAAGAGCAGGAATCGGTACGGAATCTTTTCATCTCTTTTCCAGATTATTAGTGCAGATTAGCGAAGATAAGTGTTCCAAACCTCTTGCGTTTTTTCGACCCCGGGTGCTGCGCGTTCGGTACTGCGAGGACGTTCGATTTCATTGAAATCGTGTTCCCAATTGTGTTCGAAGAAATCGTTGAGACATCGAGATTTCTTAAGATCACGAAGTCCTAAGCCGTGGAAGACGGGGACTGACGAACGTTCTGTGTCGTTACAACCCATACACCCGAGACAGCACTCATTCTTTTCCTTTCGCTGCTCTGGCACGCTTTTTTCTTTCGAAAAAGTTGAATATCCTCCCTCGTCTTTTTCTCCCAGTGACATGGTCCGCGCGGCTTTGAATTAACTATTCAGCGGTGGCAATCGATGAGGGTTCGATGCACGGTTTAATCTTTCTGCAACTGCAAAAATTTGCCCGGCAACAAGCAGGGCCTCAGGCGTGGGAAACCCTTCTCCAGGAAGCCCAGTTGCCGACGAAAACCTATTCCGCCGTGCGCGATTACCCCGATGAAGAAGTGCTCGCAATCGTTGATGCTGCCAGCCGAGTTCTCAAGCTGCCAGCCGAAGCGATTCTGCATGCGTTCGGTGAATTCATCGCTCCGGAACTGCTCAAGCTCTATGGCCGACTGATCCAGCCCGAATGGAAGACGCTTTCCGTCATCGAACACACAGAAAAACTGCTGCATGCCGCTGTGCGCGTCGGCAATCCAGGGGCGACGCCGCCGGTACTGGAATGTATTCGGACAACGGAGGAAGAAGTTCAGATTCTATACTCGTCCGAACGACAACTGTGCTCGCTGGCGAAGGGTCTCGTCAACGGGATCGCACGCCACTTTGACGAAACGGTCTCGGTGAATGAAGAGGCCTGCATGTTGAAG
>JBAXBD010000279.1:0-7851 GCA_037142165.1 Schlesneria sp.
ACTCTAAGGGATGACGCACTCTAAGGGATGACGCACTCTAAGGGATGACGCACTCTAAGGGATGACGCACTCGAAGATTCGCATTTGTAAATCCTTGGCAAGAAGGTTCCGAATTTTGAGTAGACCTGCCAGCAAAACCCAGAGGTAATCGTTCTGGAATTTCTTAAGCGTGTGTTCATCAAGTAAGTCAATTAAAAGACCATACGTGGTCGGGGGCGTTACAAGTAACAATCTGTCATCGTTACCGTAGAACCCCCGTACTGGAAACTCGGATGAAATCCACCTTAAAGTCACGGTTGCGTCACGTGAAGTCAGGCGAATGCGTGATGTGTCCGTTATTGAATAAGCGCTAGCGTGAGAAGCTCGAATGCTACTGACCCATCCAGGAATGAATACGCATGCCATCACCAGTGTCACGCAACCGATCTTTCGTCGCCATCCGTGGAAAAAATCGCCCATAACATGAGCCTCACTCGTTGATGACCTCGGAAAGCGAAACGCACACCGCGTGTTTACAATCTACGGAATGGTCCCGAGTAGCGGCGCTGACGGCAATTCCGCGATTGTCTCAACGAGCTATTAGGCCGCAGCGCCGGCTCCAGCCGTCGTCAAATCCCGCAGGCGCTCGGTCAGTTGCTTTTCAGAAGCGAGGATCTCGTTAATCAGCGTGGCTGCTTCAGGATCGTCAACGCACGTATGAGCCGCTTCTTCCAGCTCGGCGATGACACCCTTTTGATTGGTGAGGATCAGCTTCGAGAGATACTTCAGGGAGAGAAAGTGAAGGTCGGTGTACGTGGCGGGAAAGCCGCCAAAGTCGATCGTCCAGCGGCGGTCTGTCAGTAATGCCGACAGCTTTTCCACGTGTTCCTGCTGAGTGGCGACCAGCTTGGGAAATTCCTGTTCCAGGTTTGCCTGGGCTTTGCTGGTCCATGAGGAACAGTGGCCGACATATTGAAGCAGGCTGCGCCCGACGTCGATCAGCAACTGATTCAGTTTCGCGTTGTGGTGAACGTGCGGCATGGCTCAACTAGCAGTCTATGAATTGTGGCAACTTGCGAAATCAGGCGTCTGAAACGGTCCTACACCTGATTGCGAAACGCATACTAAAACAAGGCGTGTGCGGCGTGAAAGGCGACTTTCGACAACGGATCAATGATGATCCCCAGAAACACGACCATTCCGGAAACCAGCATGACATACAGCGCCGGTGAGGAACTGGCTGCCATCGTGACCGGGACAGCATCAGCAGGTCGAGTATCCATGCACATCGTCTTGGCGACTCGCAGGTAATAAAACAGGCTGATGACAGTGTTTAAACCACCGGCAGCCAGAACCACCCACATGAACCAATGCACGTTGGTAGCCTCATACACCGAAGCGAAGATGAAGGCTTTTCCGTAGAAACCACCGAGTGGTGGAATCCCGACCAGGCTGAACATACAGATGGCCATACAGATCGCCAGCACCGGAACCTGCTGGGCCAGCCCTTTGTAATCATCGATCTCTTCGGAATAGGTCTGATTGCGGATCAAGGCAACGATCGCAAACGCGCCCAGATTCATAAACAGATAAACACACAAGTAATACAGCAGGCCTTCCATTGCTCGCGGACCATTTTCCTGATGGTTCCCCTGGAAAACCAGATCGGTCTGAACGCTTTGCAGTACCAGAAGTGCCGAGACTGCCATCAACATATAACCCGCATGCGCGATTGTTGAATAGGCAAGCATTCGCTTAATGTTCTTTTGTGAATAGGCCGCCAGATTGCCGAATGTGGTCGTGACGATCGCGATCAGGCCCAGTCCCAATCCGCATGATAGTGAGAGTTGGCTTAACGCACCTGAACCGTCACCAGCCAGGCTCGTTGTCAGCCGCACAAGCAGTGCAAAGGCCGCAGCTTTCGAACCGACCGACAGAAACCCGCCAACTTCAGCCGGAGCTCCATGAAATGCGTCTGGACACCAGAAATGGAACGGAACCAGTGACAGTTTGAATGCGAAGCCAACCGCGATCATCAGCAAGGCCAGAGCCACACAGCGCGTGGCGGGGTCTTGCATACCGGCATGATTCGCGAAGACTGCTTGAAACCGTGGAGCCAGCTCGGTGAATTGGGCTGTGCCAAGGATCCCCGTCAGCAAGCTGATTCCAAACAACATCACCCCTGCGGCACCAGCACCGTAAACAACAAATTTCAATGCTGCTTCGCTGCTGCGACGTTTTCCCTTGAGGAAGCCCGTCATCGCGTAGCTGGGAACACTGGCCATTTCGATACCGATAAACAGCATCAACAGGTGATTAGCGCTCGACATCAACATCATGCCGATCACAGCGCCACAAAGCAGCGAGTAGAAATCGGGTGCGTCTTCGTCGTCCGGAATTCCGGTCAATACGGTCAGTGCGATCACAAAGACCAGGAAGAACGTCAGAAATCCACGGAAGAAGATCGAGAATTCATCGTGAATGGCGAGGCCAGTAAAGACCTCAACCGGAACAGTTTGTGTATTACCAAATTCCCAGAACTGAAACAGCACAATGACAAACGAAGCCATTCCACCGAGTAATGCAAACCAGTGGGTTGGGATGATGCGGTCAAGACTGACCAGTCGCGCCACCAACATCAGGACGATGGAGCACGAGAGCACCAGTTCTGGCAAAAAGATGGTCAATGAACGAAGGATCGAGGCTTGGTGTGCCACGTCTCCGCTCAAGAACTGCTTAAAAAGAGCTTCAAAGTCCATCGGTTTGGCGATCAGGAAAACGGCTTGCGGAATTAGTACAACGAACGCCAGCAACTACTACGGCAACTGCGATGTGTGAATCGCACCGTAAAGGGTCTCATACGACGAAGCAAGGCTTTGTGTCAGTGCCTGAATCGATCCATGCATCGGGTCGAACAGCAAGTGAGGCAGCACACCGAACAGAATCGCCGTCGCGACCAGCGTATAACCAATCGCGAGTTCGCGAGAATTCATTTCAACCAGGGCTTCAGGGTGTGGTCCCTTATATTCAGGGCCAAGATAAACTCGCTGCATCGTCCACAAAATGTAACCGGCAGTCAAAATCACACCACTGGCGGCAACGATTGCCAACAGGGGACTGAAGTTCCAGCAGGCCAGGACCGAAAAGACTTCGCCAACGAATCCGCACAGTCCGGGGAGTCCCAAACCTGCGAAGAAGATCACAGCAGCCAATCCGGCGTAGTGAGGCATCAACTGGGCAATTCCACCAAACTTGTTGATGTCACGATGGTGGACTCGGTCGTACAGCACACCCACCATAAAGAACATGCCCGTTGATGAAATTCCGTGAGCGATCATCTGGAACATCGCGGCATTCAGCCCCATTTCCCAGTATTCGCGGCCGACAGTCTTACCGTCGACAATCTTCCAGACGGCAATCCCCAGCAGGACGTAACCCATGTGACTGACCGAACTGTAGGCGACCAACCGCTTGAAGTCGGTTTGAGCCATTGCGGCGAACGCCCCGTAGATGATGCTGAAGACACCCAGTGCCGCCAGGAAATACGCGGCGTACTGCGCACCGTATGGGCAAAGCGGAAAAGCGATCCGGATGATCCCGTAGCCACCCATTTTCAGAAGAACACCAGCCAGAATCATCGAGATCGGCGTGGGAGCTTCAACGTGAGCGTCAGGCAACCATGTGTGGAACGGAAACGACGGCAACTTAATCGCAAAGCCGATAAACAGCATGATGAATGCCGCGACTTGCATCGACATCCCGTAAACGTGTGACTTTCCAGCCGACGTCCCACCAGCGATTTTCGCGAGTTCAAGCAAGTCGAAGCTGCGGTCGCTGTTGAAGTAGAACATCAACATGGCGATCAGCATTAAAACCGAACCGGCCAACGTGTAGAGGAAGAATTTGATGGCAGCATATTCACGTCGTGGCCCACCCCAGATCCCGATCAGGAAGTACATCGGCAGCAGCATGACTTCCCAGAAGACGTAGAACAGGAAGAAGTCGAGTGACAGGAAAACACCCATCATGCCTGTTTCCAGAATCAGAAACAGCATCAAATAGCCTTTGAAATTCTTTTCGATACTCCACGAAGCGAGCATCGAAAGCAGGCAGACGAAACCCGTTAAGACCACCAGCGGCAGACTGATTCCATCAACACCAAGTTTGAAGTAGACGTTCCAGTTCGCGATCCATGGCGTGTCAAACATGAATTGCATGCCCGACTTGGTTGAGTCGAATTGCATCAGCAATTGCAGTGTTAATGCGAATGTCAGTGCGGTTCCCAGCACGCCCCAATAGCGCATAGCGTCTGTCGCCTTGGCGTCAAACAACACCAGCGGAATCGCCCAGACAGCGGGCAGGAACACGATACATGTCAGGAGTGTTTCCGGACTCATGATAAACTCTATTTCCTCAATCGAGCTTCGACCACGTGAGTGGTCGTCAAATCAAACTATTTCGGAATCGTCGTAAAGAGTGCCCCGAATAACACGATCACACCGACGGCAATCCACATTACATATTGTCTCAGTCGACCTGTCTGAATCACTTTCAGCGAGTTCCCGACGTTATACGTCACGGTACCAACCAGATTGACCAAACCGTCGACGAACGTCTCGTCAAAGGCCCGGTCCCATTTGGACGTGAGCACCGTCAAATTCGCTGCACTGTGCAGAATGGGGTCGAGCACCCCTTTGTCGAAGCTGACGCACCATGCCGAAATGATGTGAACCGGAGCGACAAACATTGCGTCGTACAGCGAATCAAACCGCCATTTGTCGACCAGAAAATCGTAGATACCCGAAAACTGTTGTCGAATCTGGTTCGGATCAATCGTTTTCTTGACGTAAAGCAAATATGCCAGGGTCATGCCGATGATCGCCGAGATCAACGCCAGCATACCTGCCGTGGAATGGACGTGATGCACGTCACTTTCGTGCCCCTGATGGCTGGGGAGAATGACCTTGGCCGCACCGGTCGAGGCGACTCGAGCGGTGGCTGGTACGAGTTCGCTGTCAGCGATCAAGCGATAAAGCGGACCACCTTCACCACCCCAGGCACAACCCGCAGCCAGAACAGCAAGAACGAGCAACGGTGTCGTCATGACGCTCGGGTTTTCATGACAGTGTTCGTAAACGTGTGCATCGCGAGGCGTTCCTGCAAACGTCAGGAACCACAGACGGAACATGTAGAAGGATGTGATTCCAGCGGTGACAAGCGGAGCGATGAACAGCAGGATGTGACCGGGATTCAATTCGCTATAGGCCAATGCCGAGGCAACGATCGCGTCCTTCGAGTAAAACCCGGACAAGCCGATTGATGTCCCTGGGATGGCCAGTCCGGCAATTGCGATCACACCCACCAGCATCGTGTAAGCGGTGATCTTCATCTTGTGACGCAAACCACCCATGCGACTCATATCCTGCACGTGATGGCAACCGGCGATCACGCTTCCCGAACACAAGAACATCAGCGACTTGAAAAAGGCGTGAGTCACGAGATGGAACAAGGCCGCTCCCCAGCCCGCAACCCCGATCGCCAGCATCATGTAGCCCAGTTGACTGATCGTGGAATATGCGAGAACTCGTTTGATATCTGTGACGACCAACGCAATGGTCGCGGCGATAAAGAGAGTAATACACCCGATATAGGCAATTCCCAGCAGCACTTCGGGCGTGAATACCGGATAAAACCGTGCAGCCAGATAAACACCGGCAGCAACCATGGTTGCCGAGTGAACGAGTGCCGAAACGGGGGTCGGGCCTTCCATCGCGTCAGGCAACCAGGTCTGCAACGGGAACTGAGCGCTTTTTCCGATACTACCAGCGAACACGCCAAGCCCGGCCGCGACCAGCAGCATGTAACTGATTGAGAGCGGTTTTCCATTTTTCTCGGCTCGGTGACCGTAAGCATCCTGCAGGTAGACTTCCTTACCATCTTCCGAGACGTCCAGTTTTCCGTCTTGTCCACGTACCATCGTAAACAAGCCCGCCTGGGTATGATCACCTTCCGTTCGGTCGCCGAACTGGAACGTTCCAAAGGATGTCCAGAGAATCATCATGCCGATCAGGAATCCGAAGTCCCCGACGCGGTTCATGATGAAGGCTTTGTTCGCAGCGGTACTGGCCGACTTGCGTTCAATGTAGAACCCGATCAGCAGGTAGCTGCTCAAACCGACCAGTTCCCAGAAGATGAAGACCTGGAAAATGTTTCCAGACAGCACAATCCCAAGCATCGAGAACGAGAAGAGCGAGAGATATGCAAAGAACCGATGAAACCGCCCTGGGCGACTGAAGTGTCCACCGTTGTGCAGATGAACTTCGTGGTCTTCGTATTCTTCGGTCAATTCGTCGTGCATGTAACCGATGGCGAAGATGTGAATACAGGTGGCAATGAATGTCACCATCGTAAACATCACCAGCGTCAAACTGTCGATATACCAGTCGAGAGAAACTCGCAAACCGCTGAATCGGGCGAGTTCGTAGTAGGTTCCACTGAAATACTTTTTCGCTGGCGCGGGTGGTGGACTGTGGCTATGTTCGTCGGCATCCCCTGTATGAGCTTTGTGCTCATGACCCGCTTCGCCGTGAGCCCCATCAGCATGCGCGGCTTCACCGTGACCTCCCTCAGAGTGACCAGCATCATGCGATGCCGAATGAGCGTGATGTTCTGGTTCGGACAAGGCAGCCCATTTTGTGGCATTACCCCAGTACAGCAGAGCTGACAAGCTGCAAAGGAAACCAATCCCGATGCACGCGACGGCACAATAAGCCGCACCTTTATTCAGCCGATGCGAATAGCACAGCCAGTAAATTTCAACGACGAACCCTGCGAGTGGCAATAACCAGGCCACCGTCAACAGGAACATCAATATATCGCCAGTCTCAGGCATAATTCCGTCACTGAATGTGTGCGTCAGAGAACCGTTCGCCAATTATTTTCGTCACACGAACGATTCCGTTCGTGAAAGTTCTGATCTATCCCTGCAATTCGTTTCCGCGATCCACATCAATCGTGAGATGATTGTTGTAGAAGTTGAGTGCAATTGCCAACGCGACCGCTGCTTCTGCCGCAGCGAGCACAATGACAAACAGCGCGATCGTTTGTCCGTCTAAACCAAGCGATGTGTATCGTGAAAAGGCGACGAAGTTGATATTCGCACCGTTCAAAACCAACTCGACCCCCATCAATACGCCGATGCCGTTGCGCTTGGTTGCCATGCAGACAACTCCGCAGACAAACAGCACAGCACCAACCATTAAATAGGCGTTGAGGCCAACGTCACCCATGATCCAATTTCTTTCTCTCGAACGCCGAGATTCTTATTTCTGACCAAACTACATCAATCGAGGCTCACCCGGTCTTCGGAAACGGCTCGTCGTTTCGCTCGTGCCAGATAGGCTGCTCCAATCAGGACCACCAACAAATGGACTGAGACAATTTCGAATGGCAGAAAGTAACCCGGAGCCAGACCATTTTCTCCACCTTCCTTCAGATTTCGATCGGGTCGTAATCCAAGGAAGCTAAGTCCCAATTGACGCACTGTCCGGCCCTGTTGCTGTACTGCAGCAAGGTCCGTTTTGGCTTTCGTTGAGCCTGAATTAACGAGTGATTCTTCTGCGTGTGCTTCGCGAATCGAGTCAGCCGTGAACGGGGATTGCGGAGACGAGGGTAAACGCCCCGAGATCGCTCCCCAGTCGACGCTGCCAATCGAAGAGACCAGAACCATCAGCAGCATTAACCCGACGGCGGCACCGATAATCCCCTCAGCAGGGGCCGTTTTGATTGTTGTATACGGACCACTCGCTGTCAGCATGACGCCGAAAACGAGCAAGACCACGGTACCCCCAACATAAATTAACAGTTGAGCGG
>JBAXBD010000280.1:0-7841 GCA_037142165.1 Schlesneria sp.
CCGACAACACCGCCAGCCGAACCACCAACGGCAGTCGCGACACCATCGTAACATCGGTCAATTCAACGAATACCATTCCTCGGCTACGAGGTTCTCTATGAACACGCAATTTTCTCGATGGCTGATTGCGACGCTACTTATTACGTCCGCATCACCGATGTTTGCGCAAGCTCAGTTACGTGATCCGGTCACAGACCTGAACGAAGCACGGCGAGTGTTTGTTCCGGTTGAAGATCTTGATGTGATCATCGAACGGGACAAACAAGGGGTGTTACTGCCTCGCGCCAAGTTTGATGTACTGCTGACGCAAGCAAAGGCGAATGCCGAAAAGAATGCGGTACCTGCCGGGATTCCCGTCGTTTTGACGAGTGCCGATTACGCCGCGCAAATCGTCGGTGATCAATTACTGATTTCGGTGACCGCCGAGTTGACTCAGTTTGACGACGATTGGCGTGAATCCCGATTCGCCTTGCAGCGGCTGTCGCTGGAGCAGGTTCTGATCGACGACGCTCCGGCGCTTGTCGGGCGTCATCCAGATGGATCGGTATCTCTGTTTACAGACACACGGGGTAAACATTCTCTTAAACTACAACTCTCGACCGAACTCAACGCATTAGGAAGCGATCAGGTTGCCGCCTTCTCGTTACTTCGAGCACCCAGCGGCACGCTGACTTTGACGTTGCCAGCAGGTAAGCGCTTATTAATCGGCAACCTGCAACTGGAACGCCCTGCTTCGATCGATCAAGTCGCGGATTACAAAATTGCCGTCGGTGGGACGGGAGGAATTCAATTACGAATCACTGACCGTGCCGCTGAAAATTCGGCGGATTCGCTGACATTCGCTTCAACGGGATACGGATTACACGTTGCTCCTGGCGAAGTCACCTGGCACGCACTGACAACGTTGCAAATCTTTGGCAAACCGGTCGATCGCCTGTCGTTTTCAATACCAAGATACCTTGAAATTGCCGACGTCGAATCGACCGGCCTGGAAAGCTGGGAATTGACAGATGACCCGAATGACACTCAACGAACAAATATCTCACTGACGTTCGGGCAGGCATTCGACGGGTCGAGGAAAATCTCGTTCAAAGGAGTTATGGCTGTCGAAAGCGGAACGGCCTGGACGGTCCCGCCGCTGCAACTGGTTGGCGTGACTTCGCTCATCGGACAGGTGGTCATCCAGTATCCGGCGGGTGTACGGGTGCGCGTCGATGAGTCAGCCGGGGTACGTCGGGCAACTCAAGAGCAAAAGCCTGCTGCGGATATGCCTGATGATCTGTCACAGAGGAATGCATCCGAATCACTTCGGTTCGACGTCTGGCAGTCTGACTTTTTCTTGCGATTGACGACTCAACCGAAAGAGCGGGAAGTTCAATCGGCGGTCGCTGCTGTGCTGGACGTCAACACGACTGGCTTGGAACTACAGGCAGCACTCACGGTTGAGACTCATTTTGCATCTCTGTTTGAACTCGACATTCGCCTGCCCGCCGAGTGGCAGGTGCTGACGATTCAGAGGGACAATCAACCGTTGAAATGGCAAATGCTGAGCCTCGATCAACCGGGGACAAATCAGTTACGGATTTTGCTTGAACCACCAATCGAAGCAAACACCAGCGGCCAGATCCGCCTCGGCTTACGTCGTGACGTCGAAGGCTGGCCTGTGGAAGCGGAACCGGTCACCGTCAACCTGCCTGAATTGTTCCTTCCGCAATCGAGTCTATCGGAAGGAGCGTTTGTCATTCGTGGCGACGACGATCTCGACCTCGAAGCGTTTGATCTAACGGGCCTTGACCCGCAGCCACTCAAGGCGGCGTTCGAACGTTTGCGATTTCAATCACAAGACACGCAGTTTTCCGGTAAATTAAAGATCTCTCGAAAGCCGTCAAGAATTGCGGCACAAAGCGTAACGTTCGGTCGGATCGACCCACAAACGTTTCACACATTCATTCAAAACGTTATCGAAGTTCAGGGTGGCGGAATCCGAACGATTAACGTCGCGTTGCCTGAATTCGCAGGGACGGCTCTGCGATTCGAATGCCCCTACCCTCGGATCATCGAACAGAAATCAGCGGCCCCGAAAAATGGCGAACGGGTCTGGACGTTACAGTTCGAGCAGAGACTGCGAGGCCAGGCTTTAGTCATATGCGATATTGAATTACCCCGCGGCGAGTCGAAGGATTTCGTCGTTCCACAATGTCGGTTTGTCGATGCGGAACGCCAGAATGGATATTTGGCGATCGAGGCGGGAAGTGAGCAACGACTAACGATTGCTGCGACAGACGCGGGAGGCTCTGCGCTTCCTGAAGTCGATCCGCTCGAACTGCCAAATGTCTTTTACCAACCAAACGAACGAATCGTCGCGGTGCACCGGTCTCCCGCACCGGGTGCGGTAGTGACTGTCAGCGAGCAGAAATTTGAAAAGCTTCCCATTCCGACAGCCATCTGTCCGCTACTGGAAATCTCGACGATTCTTGGTGGAACTGGTGAACTTCAACATCGCGCAACGTTTCAACTAAGCATTGCTGGCGTTCAAGGACTGCACGTAACGTTACCGAACGGCACAACCCTGTGGGCAACTCTGGTTGATGGTCATCCGGTGGAAATTCGGCGAAGTGGTGATGTCTATCTCGTCCCGTTGACGGCAACAAATACACCTTCCCCACAAGGTGCCGGTGGCTTGCGAACATTGCAATTGTTCTATCGATCCACAGTCACGACCAATTCCCCGCTCGGTTCGGTGAAGCAGCCTCCCCCCTCGCTGACGGTCGAATCAGGTCAGCGAACGGCATTGCCGGTCGAAGTCCTGGAACAAAAATGGGATCTTTATTACCCGGAAGAGACACGACTGATTGACAGTCACAGCCCGTTGGAACCGCGACAACCACTTGATCGCACAAGTTTCTTGGCATCGTGGAATTCCGACCTGCGCGTGCCGACACTGGTGGACCTTGGCTGGCAGTTATTTGCCGTGATCGTGACGATCGGTGTGATCGCACTGTTGACTTACAGCTATCGAAAAAAACAACTGGTGGTCACGCTGTTCGTCTTGTTCGTGATCTTCGCCGCGATCGTTCCACTCATGCTTCCAGCGGTACAACAGGCACGAGAAGCGTCGCGTCGGACTCAGCTTAAAAATGACATGAAAATGAGAGAGCTGGAATTGGCGAATCGAAACGACTTGCCAACGACCTCCGCTCTGCCATCGCACTATTATTCCGATGAAGCGGAGCAATACGACAAAACCCCGATCTTGGACGACGATTACAAAGCGAATATCCGATATCGGATGTCCCGTCAGCAAGCGCCCGCGAAAAATCCTGAACCCATGGCTGCAGACGAATCGAGGAAGTTGGAAGAATTTAAGGATAACGTTGCGATGAAATCGCATACCGTCCGGAATCGTCCCATGGTGCCAGGAGCGCCGCCTCCAATTAAACCGCTTGGATCAGTCTTGCCTCCGCCGGCAGGAATGGCGACTCCGTCAGTACCGATGGTGGACGGACCCGGACCTGGTGGGACGAATATGCAGTTAAATGGAAACGCTGCGGGCAGAGACGCCAATGGACGAGCGGACGGTTTAATGGATCAGATGAATGTTGCTCAACAACCGGTAGCAGCCGAAGATGAAGTTGGACCATTTCAACAGGAGCTGAGTCTCGCAATCCAGCAGAACCAGAAAATGGGGGAAACGATTTATGCTCGTGATCTCGGACTTCTTTCGCTGGCGATCGATTTCGTGCCTCCGGCGGGAAGCCGAGTCAAGAATTTTCATTACGTGGGCGCCGATACATCGACGAACGGCATTCCCTTGGAAGTCGACTACATCGACCGAAATTCCGGGGGAGCACTGCGAATCTTTGTCATCGCACTGATGGCCATGATCGGCTGGTTCCTGCGACGTGCTTCGACAGCAACCAAGGTGGGATTCGCCACACTCGGGCTCATCATGCCACTCGCGATGTTGCCGTTGGCTCCGATGAGTTGGCAGCCGATCCTGGATGGAGGGTTCATGGGAACTCTGATTTCCATCGGCGTTTGGCTCATTTGCGGCTGTTGTCAGTGTTGTGCATGCTGCTGTCCGCGTCTTGTCGGACTGAAGCTCCCGACAACAACGACGACCGCTGCGTTGACGATGATGATCCTCTTCTCGCAGACGGCATCCGCCCAGGGAGAAAAACCAACTGCGAACGGACAAGCGGTTGCCGAACTCAAGCCGACGACGACACTGATCGTCCCGTTTGATGCCGGAACCGAACCACTCGCGTCAGAGCGAGTGTTCCTCTCGCATGAGCAATTTCTGCAACTCCATCGGCTCGCCAACCCCGACAAGGTTTCTAAACAACCCGCACCGCAAGCAGGCGGGATTTTCGAAGCCCTGTATGCGGTGAAGCTTGTTGCGAACGACGCACATCCTGATGATGCGATGATCGAAGTCACTGCTCGTTACGCCGTCAAAAGTTTTGTCGACGGTCAATTGCTGGTCGACCTGCCCGTTGGCCAGGTTGCCGCACGCGAAGCCAAGCTGAATGGCCAGACGGCGGCACTGATCACCAACACCGGTTGTTTCAAGGTCGCGATTTCCAAGCCAGGTTTGCACGTCATCGATTTTACTTTCGGCGTTCCTGCCAAGCTGTCCGGAACAACCGGTTCGTTCTCGCTACCCTTGTTGCCAGTCCCCGCAGGTAAGCTTGTGTTTGAACTTCCGGGCAAGGATTTGTCGGTGCGGGTGAATGGTTCATCGACGATTTTCCGTCGAGTGAGTCAGAACGACCTCCAGTCGCTGGAATTTCCGATCGACAAAGGGGGTGACGTCGCCGTCGCCTGGCAACCGCAACAAGCTCAGGGAGCGGCCACTGCCGTCGTCCATGTCGATTCGGTGGAAGCGATTACGTTGACTGATGCAGGAACAGCCGTCAGTCACGGATTCTCGTATCGTGTCCGCCAGGGTGGGATCGCCGATACGTCGTTCACGCTACCAGACACGCTGAGACTTCAGGCGGTGAACGGGCCGGATGTCGGTGGTTGGGAATTGCAGGGTGAAGGAGCGGCACGCAAATTACGCGTGATCTTCCGACGTAACGTCAATGATCAGACTCGACTGACAGTTGAAACATTTCTCGATGTCAAAGTTGGTACCGATCCGCAGGTAATCGCTGCCCCGCAGATCGCGCCGCTGGAAATCACCAATGAAATTGGTCAGGTCGCCGTCTTCGCCGGGAATCAATTCTCGATCCGGGCGGAACAGGTCGAATCACTGTCACAAATCGACAGCGATAAATTTGCAACACAAATTCCGATAAGCCGGCCGAATGTGGCACCACAGTTGGCCTATCGATTTTCGAAGCGGCCATTCTCGTTGAACCTGCGAGCGACTCGACTGGAATCGCAGGCACACATTACCTCACAACAGGCGGCATTTGTCTCGCTTCGCAAACAACAATTGACGACTCGTTTTCGTTACAACCTGACCGGAGCACCCCGCTCGTCACTGTCCCTTGCCTTGCCAGAAAACTTCGTGTTGCTGGATGTTCAGGCGACGGGACTTCGTGACTATTACGTCGCCAAAACAGACGACGGCACGATCTTGACGATTGAACTGAAGGGGCCGCGACTGGGATTGATGGAAGTCGTGTTGGGCGGCTTTACACAACGCAACAATGCGAAGGCAACGATCGAGTTTCCACAACCATTGGATGCGACACGGCTCGATTCCGAAGCGGCGGTCTGGTTAGACGAAGGCTTTACAGGCACCCTTGATTCCTTCGAGGGCTGGCGACAAGTGGATGGGTCGCAAGTGAGTGGTGAACTTCGTGCGATTCGCTCTACTCAAGCCGCACAGTTCGCGTTCACTTCCAATAGCACGACTCCGGCAGTGATCGCGCTGAATCTGACACAAGCGACTGCCAAGGTATCAGCAAACGGCTTGTCGATGGTCACCGCGACCGATGTTGCCGTCATTTATCTGCTGGCACTTCAATGGCAGATCGATGTGGCAAAGACGGACGTACTGACATTGACGACCCCCGATTGGCTCGCGGGAAAGCTCGACTTTCAAGGGACAGGCATCCGGGAAGCAACGCATGCTGATGCCGGAAACAACCGAACCCGCTGGACAATCCATTTGCGATCACCTGTCAGCGGCAAGTACTTTGCCACGGCAACCGCAACGCTTCCTCCCGCCACAACCGAAGTCCTCGCCCCGGCGATCGTATTTGAACACGAGCAAAAAGGTGTGGAATCACAGCGGCAGTACGTGCTGCTCATCAATTCGTCGCTCGGCCAACTTTCGTCAGTCGATGCCTCGCTGGTGGAATCAGTCCAGCGTGAAGACCTGCCTGTGATTATCGGGCAAGAGTTTGTTGATCAGGCGACAGAGCTGGTTCGAGTCAAATCACTGCTGACCGCTCCCCGATGGTCGCTGCATACGTTTGCTCAGCAGGCGACTGCCCCTGCATCGGTCAACATCGCCGATCTGACAACGGTCCTCAGTCGCGACGGAACTTATCGCGCCCAGGGGCTCTACACGATCAAGAATCGATCTCGACAGTTTCTGGCGCTCAAGATGCCGGAAGGGACGGAATTGCTGTCGGTGTTTGTCGGCGGTCAGCCATCCCGAGCCGTCACAGCGAAGCTTCCCTCGCTGAATGGAGCCTCCGCACAATTGATTGCACTCCCCAAGACCAGTGCCGCCAGCTTGTCGTTTCCCGTCAAAATTGTCTGGCGCGGCCGACTTGCTGGCCCCTTACCCAAATCCGCAAAGCTGTCCCGCGAGGAATTTTCAGTTCCTGCACCTCAGATTATCAGCCAACAGGAGGATGCTGATTATGGTATCCCCGTCGCCAGGACTCGCTGGACGGTTTATCTTCCCGAGGACCTTGATGCACAAGCGGCCCGTTCGACCGCCAAACACAATTTGTCGCTGTCGGACGGCTCGGATAGTCTGTACGGGAATGCCGTGCTGCAAGAGGCGGGTGAGCTGTTGGGATTCTTCGAACAAATCCGCGAAAGCAATCGTCGAGTTCAAACGCGGAATAACCTGAAACAAATTGGAGTTGCCGCCGACAATTTGAATCAGTTGAGCAAGGCTCTGCAAAACTACAGTGACAGTTCGGGCAGTGCCGAATTTGCCAAGAATAAAGCCGAGATCATCAAGCGACTTTCAGAAGTGGATAAGCTGGCCCGCGAAGAAAACCAGAAGACGAACGAATTTCTCGCGAAGACGAACAATCCGGCAGCCGCGCAAGGCTTGAACTACATTCAGACGGAAAGCCTGGCGGAAGGTGCCGCGATCGCAAATGACCAACAGAAGGCGGTTTTGGATTCCAATGGCGGGAGTGGGATTTTTATCGCCGGCGATACGTGGTCGGACGGTAATTTCAATTTCGGCTTGGGTATTCAGGATGGTGAACCGGGTAATCCGCAGGCGGATCGCAAAACGGATGCAGGGAAATCCGATGACTCAAAATCGTCAAAACCATCGAATGACGCCGGTAATAAAAAAGGAAACCGAGCTCAACTCCAGATGTCGAACGGAATCAATATCGATGAGCTGAATACCGCCGTCACAAACAACAACGCTTTTCGACAAAACCGAGCGATGCCCCAACAGGCCGCACAACCCGGACAACAGGGCAACCTGTTCGGGCGCTATGTCATTAGTGGAGACGAAACAGCAAACACGATCAACCTGACTGAAAACCCCGGGAACGGTACGCTCTGGAACCGTGAGTTCCAAAGCTTTGGCCCGATGAATTCGAATCCTGCCTCAGGCTTTGAATCTAACTCTGCGGCAAGTGGCAACACACGATTTGGAGGAATGGGCGGGGGCGGTGGTAATA
>JBAXBD010000281.1:0-7830 GCA_037142165.1 Schlesneria sp.
GTTGAGTAACCCTCGCTGTTTGAGGTCTGTCAGCAATGCTGCGGCGGGTTGGTCGGTCTCGCGACATTGGGTACGAATCCCGTTTGGCAGACCGCTGTGCTGATCCCATCCCTGATGATAGAGTTGAATGAATTTCACGCCTTGCTCGGCCAGTCGACGTGCGAGGAGGCAGTTTGCCGCAAACGTCCCAGGTGTTTTCGAATCGGGGCCGTAGAGGTCGAAAATGTGGGCAGGTTCCGACGACAAGTCGGTCACTTCCGGAACACTCGACTGCATGCGGAACGCCATTTCGTACTGTGCGATTCGCGTGTTGATCTCGGCGTCGCCCGTTGATTCCAGTTCCAACTGATGCAACTCTTGTAAGCGGTCCAACATGTTGCGACGGCTGGTTCGATCAATGCCAGCCGGGTTATTAAGGTAAAGTACCGGTTCCTTGCCGGACCGGAATTGCACCCCCTGGTAATTGGAGGGCAGAAAGCCTGTCCCCCACAATCGCGAATAAAGCGGCTGATCCCCTTTTCCTTTTGTGATCAGGACCACGAACGCGGGAAGATTTTCATTGTCACTGCCAAGACCGTACGACAGCCAGGCTCCGATACTTGGTCGCCCTGATAGCTGGTTCCCGGTTTGCAGGAACGTGATTGCCGGATCGTGATTGATCGCTTCTGTGGTCATTGAACGGACGATTGCGAGATCATCGACACACTTTGCCGTGTGAGGTAACAACTCGCTGAGCCATACTCCTGACTGACCGTGCTGAGAAAACTTGAAGATCGAACCCGCCAAGGGCAGTGAGGATTGGTTTCCCGACATTCCGGTTAACCGCTGTCCCTGGCGAACGGAATCGGGCAATGGTTCACCCTGCCGTTCGTTAAGGACCGGTTTGTAATCGAAGGTCTCTAACTGAGACGGACCGCCGCTTTGGAAAAGGTAAATGACCCGTTTCGCAGTCGCGGGATGATGCGTCGACGGAAGTGCTCCACCAGCCGCGATCGCCAAACGTTGTGGACCGATCAGATCGGCGAGCGCGATTCCGCCTAAACCCATTCCCATACGAGTCAACAATGCCCGTCTCGAGAGCAGAGGGCTTTGTTCATGACACTCATGTGCGGAATTTGTGCTCACCGGCAAGAGATTCATTTCTGGGTTCCACAAATGTTTTCAGCGATGTCCAATCCTTCCATTATGCAATTGAATGTGAGCAACGTCGATACTCGCACGCAGAAACCTTGATGCGACATTTGTGTTCCTCCCTTGCGGATTGTCCTCAGTCAGTGGTTCAATAGAGATCGGGAACACCGATTGCACTGAATCGGTCGCGGTTCCATTGTTGATTTGAATTCCCGCCTTCGAATTCCTGCCGTGGCCTAACCTGATACCGGAATTTTCCGATGCTTGCCGAAACAACGACTCCCCCGGAACTGGAAATCGCACCTGCAACGACAGAAGTCGGTAGCTACTTCATTTCAAACTATCCGCCGTTTTCGTTGTGGAACCGTGAGACCGTCCCTGAAATTCGTGCGGCGTTCGAGGCCGAGCCTGATCGTTCCGTGCCGATGGGTCTGTATCTACACATCCCGTTCTGCCGGAAGCGCTGCAAGTTCTGCTACTTCCGCGTTTATACGAACCAGAACGCAAACGCCATTTCACGCTACGTGGAAGCCCTGGCGAAAGAAGTTGAACTGCTGAGCCACGAGCCAGCCGTTCCTGGTCGTGAATTGAAGTTTGTCTATTTCGGTGGCGGGACCCCGTCGTATCTCAGTTCGAAGCAACTTCGTTTTCTCAGAGATGAACTTAGCCGATCCGTTTCGTGGGATCATGCCGAGGAAGTGACTTTCGAATGCGAACCGGGAACGCTCAGCTTGGAAAAGCTGCAAACGTTGAAAGAGATCGGCATCACCCGAATTTCCCTGGGTGTCGAGAATTTCAACGACACGATCCTGGAAGAGAATGGTCGTGCCCATCTTTCACCGGAAATCTTCCGTGCCTATGAATGGATACAACAGGTTGGCTTCCCGCAGGTGAATATTGACCTGATCGCGGGGATGATCGGCGAAACCGATGAGAACTGGGCCAACTGCATCGAGCAGGCCAAAAAGCTGAAGCCAGACAACCTGACGATCTATCAGATGGAATTGCCGTTCAACACGTTGATTTCGAAAGAGATGAAAGAGTTGGGGATTTCTTCTCCGGTTGCCAACTGGACGACGAAACGTCGCTGGGTGGACGAAGCCATGACAGCCTTCGAGGCCGAGGGGTATCACGTTTCAAGCGGCAACGAAATGGTGAAGAATCCTGAAACCGATCATTTCATTTACCGCGACAATGTCTGGCGCGGCTGCGACCTGCTTGCCGCTGGTGTTTCCTCTTTCGGGCATTTCCAGGGAGTTCACTATCAAAATCTGGATCAGCTGGAGGATTATCTGACCACTGTGGAATCAGGGGTATTACCGATCAATCGCGCATTACGTCCTACGCCACATCAACGTCTGATTCGCGAGATGATTCTGCAGATGAAAGAGGGACATATTTCGGCCGTTCCCTTCCGTCACAAATTCGGCGTCGACATCCTGGAAGAATTTGCCAAACCGCTTGCCGCACAGCAAGCCAAGGGCTATTTGACTGTTAACGGCGACGAGATCACGTTAACGCGAAAAGGAATCCTGCAAGCCGACACACTGTTGCCCGAGTACTTTGAAGAACAGCATCGAGAAGTTCGCTATACATGAGAACAGATCGTGTCACGACGGTTTTTGTGGAATTTCTCGCCGGTTTAGCCTAAGCTTCACAGCTTCGGCTCGACAAACGAGACCGTCATAGACACACTGTCGTATGCAATCGCTGTGTCGTTTCTCAAATTGTGGGTACGTTTTTAATGCGTCAAGTCGGCTCTCTATCGAACCTGGACCAAGCCGAACGATTTGCGGACTACTTGCGCTCTGAAGGGACCGAATGTTCGATCGATAACGGATCAGACGGCTTTCGAATCTGGGTCCAGGATGATGATCGTGTGGCGGCAGCAAAACAAGAACTGCCAATTTTTTTGGCCGACCCGAATCACATGCGCTATCGTGACGCGTCAGTGATTGCAAAAACGAGGCTGATCGAAAAACAACTTCGCAGGGAAGCCGCTCGTTCGAACACGATCGACGTGTCGAATTCATGGAGTGCATCGGCAGCTCAGCAATGTCCTGTGACATTTGGTTTGATTGCCATCTCGATTCTGGTCGGGATCTTGACCGGTCTTAAACCTGTCCACAATGACCCATTTGTCAGCAGACTTTGGATTTCGACAAATGGATCAATACAGCAGATTCTTCACGGTGAAATCTGGAGAATCATTTCACCGATTTTTTTGCACTTCAACTTGATGCACATCGTCTTCAATTTGCTCTGGACGTACCAGTTCGGTTTACAAATTGAACCACGACGTGGGTCTTCCAGGTTCTTGGCCATGGTCCTGGTGATTGCTGCACTCTCAAACCTCGCTCAATTCTGGTCACCAAACCTGGTCCAGTTCTGGTTCCATGGGCTTGGCGCTCACCCACGATGGCTGGGTAATCCGTGGTTTGGCGGCATGTCCGGGGTCGTCTACGGCTTGTTTGGTTACATATGGATCAAAGGCAAACTCGACCCACGCAGCGGTCTTGGACTTCCGCAGCAGACCGTTTTTATGATGCTCGGCTGGCACGTCCTGTGCGTTGTCGGCGTCATTCCAAATGTGGCAAATTGGTGTCATGGAATCGGACTGGTAACGGGGATGGCTCTTGCCGCAGGAGGACTGCTGTTGCCGTCGAGGATACGGCGACGGTAATTGTCGTACCAATCTCTGCGTCCTCTTGAAAACGTTCGACTGCTCCATGCCCGAATCACCAGATGCCTTTGTCACCGTTGAACGTGCCGCCACGTGCTTGCAGGCAGGCGGACTCGTTGCATTGCCGACAGAAACCGTTTATGGGTTGGGCGCGAATGCATTGGACCCGGTCGCAGTGGCCAGGATTTTCGTAGCAAAAGAGCGTCCCTTCTTCGATCCGCTGATCGTCCATGTTCCTGACATCGACTGGATGCCGCGTGTCGTGAGCGAATTTCCCGCCGTCGCCCTGAAATTGGCTGAAAGATTCTGGCCGGGCCCACTCACACTTGTTCTACCGAAGGTAAAGTCGATTCCCGATCTGGTGACATCGGGTTTATCCAATGTCGGAGTCAGAATCCCCGATCATGAATTGACCCGTCGGGTCTTGCGGTTAGCCAATGTTCCGGTCGCAGCTCCCAGCGCAAATCCGTTTGGAAGACTAAGTCCAACGACGGCGGAACATGTTCAGGCTCAGCTTGGTGATCGAATCGATGCGATACTTGACGGTGGTCCATGTCGCGTCGGAATCGAATCGACGATCCTGCAGATCGTCGATAACGGGGTCACCTTGTTGCGACCAGGTGGAATTTCTCTGGAGGAAATCGAGGCCTTAATTGGTAGCGTGCATCACCCGGTATCACCTTCTTCCGAATCACCAATTGCGCCAGGGATGCTGGAAAGCCACTATGCGCCCCTAACCCCGCTGACGATCGTAGACCACGTCCCGTCTTCAGTAGAATCGGGTCGAATGGGATTGCTTGTACTCCGCAATGACATGAGGTCACTTCGATTCGGCCAGCTTGAAGAATTGTCACAGACGGGCGACCTTGTTATCGCCGCAGCCAACTTCTTTCAAGCACTGCATCGACTGGATGCCGCTGGACTCGACGAAATCATTGCCGTCCGATTTCCAGACATTGGCTTGGGCAGAGCATTAAACGATCGACTAAAACGCGCCGAACATCGCCGTTCTGATCGAAGTTCTTGCTAAAACCTGCCCACAATTTCTTGACAAGAACGTATCACTTCTTGCACGACGATTCGTGCCTTTCGCCCAGTCAGCTGACATTGTTGGGTTAAAGCAAACCTGAAATCGGAATTTTCTGATCAGACTCCTTGTCGCTTGAGGTAGTCGACTCTATTGTGTCCCGAGACATTCAATCCATTTTGCTTAGGAATTCGGTGCGGACGGAACGAGATGAGCAGCTTTAAGCCGGGTGACCCCGTCATCTTTCGTATGACCAAACAAAGCACCGATCCCGGTCCGCGCGCCGTTGATATCCATCCCGCACCAGCAGGCGAAATGTATTCGTATCAAGTCGACAAATTCTGGACCGTGATCGAGGTCCTTTCCGATGGGAAGGTGAAACTGGTCACTCGTCGTGGCAAGCAGCGTACCGTGGACCGCGACGATTTTCGTTTAAGGCATGCACGGTGGTGGGAACGATGGCTTTATCGAGACCGCTTCCCCAAGTTATCTGAACTTAAGGACCTGCCATTGCGCCCGGATTCGTCAGCGGAATGACGACGTTGTTCAGTATCCGTATCATTGAGGCTCAAACCCAGTCGGCATGAGCGTTGGAGTAAAACACGATGAATTTAAGTGATCTCACCTGGCCCGAAGTCAACGCCCTTTCCCGCGACCTGCCGGTCGTCATTCCCGTCGCGGCACTTGAGCAGCACGGTCACCATCTCCCTGTTTTTACAGACAGCATGCTGCTTGGCGAAGTCGTTCGTCGAGTCAGCGAATCGATGAAGCAGCGAGTTTTGTTCACGCCGCTGATGTGGCTGGGAAACTCGCATCATCATATGGATTTCTCGGGAACGATGTCAGCCAGCCCCCGAGTTTACCTTGATCTCTTGAACGACCTGATAGAAAACATGTTGGCGCACGGGTTTCGCAGGATCGTGTTATTAAACGGGCATGGCGGAAATTCGACACCCGGCAAACAGGCGGTCTTTGAGGTCCGACAGCGGCACCGAACTCGTCAGGATTTGCTGCTGTTGTTCGCCACGTACTGGGATCATGGAAAACCGAACCAGGCCCGGCCGGATCTTGTCCAGACTCAAATGGGACACGCGTGCGAGTGGGAAACGTCGATGATCATGAGGCTGGCACCCCAATTGGTGAAAGACATCAGTCACGTTAAGCCCGTTGAGTTTGGCTTTGCGTTTGAACCCGCTTACCGAGGCTGGACGACAAAGGATCGTACGGTTCCTGGCCATATTGGTCAGCCAAACGCAGCGACGCCCGAAAAGGGCGAGGCATTGTTCCAGACGTTTTCCGCTGGTGTCATTCAGTTTCTCGAGCAGGTCATCGCGTGGGATGGCCACAGTTGGGAAATGTCAACGTGATCATTTTTGGTGAGAAATGCCGTACTTCTGGTTCTCGGTAATCTGTCTGATCTGGGGCAGCAGTTTCATTTTGATGAAGCGCGCGATGGAATGCCTCTCACCGATTGGTGTCGGTGCAGGTCGTGCCATTGGCGGCACGCTGGTGCTGGCACTGATCTTTCTGATTTTGAAGCAACCCCGAACGATTCGGCGAACGGACCTGTTGCCATTGATGGGGGTGGTCTTTCTGGGATTTGTCTGGCCACATTCGCTCCAACCAGAGCTTGTGGCTCGACACGGCGGTGCGTTCGTCGGCCTGACGGTCGGGCTCACGCCATTGCTGACAATTCTTGTTTCAATCCCGATACTTGGCATCTGGCCCACAATGCGGCAAACGATCGGTGTGATCGGAGCACTCGCCTGCCTGATGGCCTTGATGTTTGATTACGGACGTCAGTCGGTTCCCATTGCCGATATTCTGCTGGCAATCAGTGTGCCGCTGACTTACTCAACTGCCAACAGCATCATCCGGCGATATCTTCGGCACCTTCCACCGCTTGAGCTAACGCTGATTTGCCTGGCCACTGCGGGAAGCATCCTGCTGCCACTCTCGATGGTGGTTCGTAACCATCGAACGGCAAACCTGGATCAGCTTGGTTCCGCATTGCTGGCTGTGGGAATCCTCGGAGTCGTCGGGACAGGAATTGCCACGTTTCTGTTTAACCGTCTCGTTCAAGAACAGGGTCCACTTTTTGCCGGCATGACAACGAATCTCGTCCCGATCGGTGCGGTCATGTGGGGCAGAGCAGACGGCGAGAACATCACGATGATCCAGATTCTCGCCTTAGTGGGAATCATCTTGATGGTGACCTATGTGCAGACGGCACCTCGCAAGTTGCCGGACGTCCGAGTCGAGACGAGTCCGACTGAGTAGGCATTCGGATTCTTTCCTGCGAAGAGAGCGTTGCACACACTTTGGGTGATGTGCAGCGTCTCTCAAAACCTTAATTCTACGTGAAGTAACTTTGTGCAGGGTTCCGCCTGTTTCACAAATACCCGTCGATGGTGCATACTGATTGCGGTCGAACATTATCGGATGTGGTTCGCCTTGCCCGTTGGTCTCTGACCCAATCGTCTCTCACCTGGCTTCAAACACGAGGAATATCAAATGCGCGTTTCGAAAGTCTATTTCTGTGCCGCCGTCTGTTGGCTTTTATCGATATCCATTGCCCAGTCAGCTGACTGGGGTATGAAAGAAGGGACCCCCGAATTGAAGTCTGCGGGCTCGCTTGCATTCGGACCGGATGGAATTCTGTTTGTCGGCGATAGCAAGAGTGCCACGATTTTCGCAATTGCCACGGGCGACACCAAAAGCGATCGATCGTACGTCGAGATTCAATTTTCGGGGCTGAATAAGCAAATCGCGACGCTGCTGGGAACGACGCCTGAAAACATTACGGTCAATGATCTGGCGGTTAATCCTCTGACCTATGCGGCGTTTTTGTCAGTGACAAAAGGAAAGGGTGCCGACGCAACGCCAGCCATCGTTCGAGTTGGTAAGGCAGGCCAACTGTCCGAAGTCTCATTGAAAAAGATCCCTTTCCAGAAGGTTGTGCTGCCTGATGCACCTGAAGACAAAGACG
>JBAXBD010000282.1:0-7816 GCA_037142165.1 Schlesneria sp.
ACATTGAAGTTCGCAGCCAATTGGCTGCATCCGCCAAGCGATTGCCGCAGGATCAGTCTCTGCCGATCATCAAAAACTTGTTGCTCCATGACGAAGATCTGGCTGATCCTCGCCAGCCTCTGATGATCTGGTGGGCATTGGAAGCCGCAATCTCTGCCACCTCGGGACCATTGACCTTCGCCACCGATTCAAAGCAACTCTCGTCAGGTCAATTGACCAGCGATTCGGCTGCTTTAAGACTTTTCGATGACAAATCATTGTGGTCCCGGCCAGTTGTGCTGAAAGAAATTTTGCCTCGATTGATGCGTCGCTTTGCTTCGACCGGGCAACGGTCAGATCTGGCGATTTGTGCGCAATATTTAGCAGAGTCGCCTTCGCCAGAAACAACGAAGGCTTTGATGCAGGGCTTCGAAGAAGCGTTTCAAGGTAGATCACTCAGCAATGTTCCCTCAGAACTGGTGGTTGCTCTTTCGGCTGCGGGTGGCGGTTCCTTGTCTCTTAAGATTCGACAGGGGGACACGACGTCAGTTGACGAAGCATTACTGGCGATTCAGGACGAAAAAACACCAGCCGGAAAGAGGGCCGAGTACGCAAGTTTGTTTGGGGAGGTGAAACAACCAAAATCGGTACCCGTGCTGCTCGATACACTTTCGAAGACTGGCGATGATGGTCTGAAAGCATCGATCCTGACGGCGCTTCAAGCGTATGGTGATGCCAACATTGCCAAGGGAGTGCTCGCTCAATACCGCAATTTCAATGAAGACGTCCGAACGGTTGCCCAATCGTTGCTCGTCAGTCGCAAGGCCTGGGCGACCGAGTTGGTGAACGCGGTCGATCGAGGCGACATAGCCGCATCGTCACTTCCCCTTGATACGGTTCGTCGCATGACGATTCATCGAGACGAACACCTGGCGAATCTGATTCAGAAGCACTGGGGTCAAATCGAAGGTGCGACCAATTCCGAGATGCAAGGTCTGATTGAACGATGCACGACAGTTCTTGCCGGGGCTGGCGATCCGTATCCGGGTAAAAAACTCTACATGCAGATGTGTGGAAAATGTCACACGCTTCACGCCATCGGTGGCAAAATTGGACCGGATTTAACGACGTACAAACGAGAAGATGTTCGCCAGATGCTGGTCCACATCGTGAATCCGAGTGCGGAAATCCGCGAGGGATTCGAGACGCAGATTGCGGTCCTCAACGACGGGCGGGTTGTCACCGGCTTTCTTGTCGAACAAGACCAGCAAACGGTGACACTGCGCAGTCCTGACGGCCAAACCGTGTCGTTGGAACGATCGAGTTTGGACGAACTCAATAAATCCCGAAAATCCTTGATGCCCGAAGGCCAGTTAAAGGATTTGTCCGATGACCAGTTGCGGAATCTGTTCGCGTACTTGAGAAGTTCTCAGCCTCTGAACGATTAACGCATGTTGTTTGGATTTTGCATGTTAATTCTGGTCGCAAAAAACGGTTTGTGATGATGAATGCGCAATTTTGCTCATTCACGAGTGGTTGAAGAATTCGGAGCAATTGACACTTTTGATCAACTGCGAGCGTATTCTGAAATACCGCGACAGTCGAATCGGAAAGCAGGCCAGTGAATCATGTCAACGAATGACGCAACACCTTATGAATTTGAAGTTTTCTACGACGGGGGCTGTCCGCTTTGCGTCCGAGAAATCGGAATGCTTCGGCGATGGGATCGCCGTGGAAAGATTCGATTCACGGACATCGACGCGAAAGATTTCAATGCGGGAGAAGTCGGCAAGTCCTATGACGAACTGATGAAGCAGATCTATGGTCGGCTACCCGACGGAACGTGGATTCGTGGCGTTGAAGTGTTTCGTCGACTGTATACGGCGGTGGGGTTTGGTCCGATCGTATTTCTCAGCCGCTTGCCCGTCATTTCACAGGGGTTAGATCTCGGTTATGTCCTCTTCGCAAGGAACCGACTGCGGTTGACCGGCCGCTGCACAACGGACGCCTGCTCAGTCAAACATGATCCAAAACAAATGGAGCCGTTGACGAGAAATCCGTCGTAATGATGACGCGTACTTATTGCATCGAACCTGCATCAACAGATGCTTGCTGGACGAGTTGCTCCAGATGACTGGCAACATGGACCAGCGTCATTTGCGTGGTATCGATGATCACAGCATTCGGTGCCGGTTTCAGTGGCGAGCAGGCACGTGTTTCGTCACGAAGATCTCGAAGTTTCTGCTGCTCAAGCAGTTCTTCAAGCGAAATTTGTTCCCCTTTTTCCAGCAACTCCCTTTGACGACGGCGAGCCCGTTCTTCGGGCGAGGCAGTCAGAAAGAACTTGCATTCGGCATTGGGAAACACAATTGTCCCTTGATCTCTACCTTCCGTCACCAGATTCGTCCCTTGACCAACGATCCGCTGCAATTCAACGAGCCTTTTGCGAACGATGGGATTCGCAGCGACAATCGACGCTGACTGAGTCACTTCCTGACCACGAATCGCCTCGGTGACATCTTCCTTTCCCAACAGCAGTCGATTGTTAGAAAAGTAGATCTCCAATGAATGGGCCACGTCTCCGACGGCTTGTTCGCTGGCTAAATCGAGTTGCCGTTGCAGGCATGCGTAGGCCACAGCCCGATACATTGCACCGGTATTCAGGAACTCGAATCCCAGCCGGTCGGCAAGCATCCGGGCAACACTGCTTTTGCCCGTTCCTGCAGGGCCGTCAATCGTTACGATCATTCAATTGTCACCAAAAGTCTCGGAAGGCTGGATGATACGTGATTTCAGGTAGGGGTTGGTTTTTAGTTGATGTGAGCTGACAGCACTCGCCAATTGTTTTATCGCACGGGCTAAATCCCATGCTACGGTGCGTGCCTCACCTCCAATTT
Source organism: Schlesneria sp. (assembly GCA_037142165.1). Taxonomy (GTDB): domain Bacteria; phylum Planctomycetota; class Planctomycetia; order Planctomycetales; family Planctomycetaceae; genus Schlesneria. The sequence goes on from JBAXBD010000282.1 coordinate 2,877, forward strand.
ACAAAACCCGACCCCGACCCCTTCGTCGCGAGTCCGGTGAACCAATCAACGATTCACCGTCTGTCATCAATTGATTTTATCACGAGCACCCGGCGAGCAACATCTGGTTTTAAACTTCACGATGGAATCCAAACTTACTCGTTTCGTAGAGCGCTTTCTTGATAACGGCGTTCCGCAGTGATTCTATTTTCTCGCAACTGAATTGTTCGCGGCGCTGGCGTAAAGGGTAAATAAACAAAGGACTGTATGCCCCGAGTGGGCCATACAGTCCTTTGGTATCAAATCCTATCTAACGAATCGCGGCTGACTTACCGAAACCTATTTGCCATCAGATGAGCTGTTCGACAAATCAGGTTCGTTCAACAGGTTGGCTCGCTGAGCCATAATGCGATCTCGTTCGGCGTAGATCTCGGCGAGGGCTTCTGGCTTGATCTTTACTTCCGACTGCTGATGCAACTGGAAGCCCGTTCCTGCTGGGATCAAGTGACCCAGAATCACGTTTTCTTTCAGGCCAACCAGGTTGTCGATCTTTCCGGCGATCGCCGCTTCGGTGAGCACCTTCGTCGTTTCCTGGAAGCTTGCTGCCGAAATGAAGCTGTCGCTCTGGACGGCGGCCTTGGTAATACCAAGCAATTGCGTACTCGCATTGGCTGGTCGCGGTTTCGCCGATTTCACCAGGCTACCACCCGAAGCTTCAATTTCACGATTAACCTGCTCGATTGTTTCCAGTGGAACAACATCCCCTTCCTGGAATTCCGAATCGCCAGGATCGGTGATGCGGGCACTTGTCTGCAGTTTCTGGTTGATCTTTCGGAACTCGAAGCGGTCAACAAGAACCCCAGGCAGCATGACCGTATCGCCGACTTCTTCGACCTTCAACTTACGCAACATCTGTGACAGGACGATTTCAATGTGCTTGTCGTCAATGACCACGCGTTGTGAACGGTAAACGGTTTGAATTTCGTGCAGCAGGTATTGCTGAACGGCTTCTTCACCGCTGACTCGCAGAATGTCGTGTGGAACAAGCGGGCCGCGCACAAGCGCGTCACCAGCGCGAACCATATCTTTCGCATGGACGAGCAATTGCTTACCGTGCGGAATGATGTGCTCACGTTCCGTACCGTCTGCTCCGCGAACGATGATGATTCGCTTACCACGCTTCTTTTCGGCAACGAGCTCAATCTCGCCATCGATTTCAGCGATGATCGCCGGTTCCTTCGGCTTACGAGCTTCGAACAGTTCGGTGACTCGTGGCAAACCACCGGTGATGTCCTGAGTACCGGACGTTTCACGTGGGTTCTTCGCGAGTACTGTACCTGCCGAAATCTGCTGGCCTTCAACCACTTCGATACTTGCCCGTTCAGGCAGGTAATAGAAGTCGAGAATCTTTCCGGTCGAATCTTCAAGCACGATTTGCGGGTGGAGTTCCCCCTTGTGCTCGATAACGGTCTTACGGATGTTTCCGCTTGGGTCTTTTTCGGATCGAATCGACTGGCCTTCGACCAGGTCTTCGAAACGAACCTTACCACCCACTTCGCAAAGGATCGGAATCGAGTGTTGGTCCCAGGTACACAACACCTGGCCGATTTCGACGTTGTCGTTCTCGCCGACTTGCAGCACAGCACCGGTCGGCACCGTGTAACGTTCCAGTTCCCGGTCCTTCGAGTCCACAACAAGTAGTTCGCCATTTCGACCGAGCACGACGCTCTTACCGTCTGCGTTCACAACGCTACGGATACGAGCCAGTCGGACGTGTCCCTGACGACGTGACTTGATTTCGCTCTCTTGGATGTCCTTGATTGCGACACCACCGATGTGGAATGTACGCATCGTCAACTGCGTACCAGGTTCACCGATACTTTGAGCAGCGATGATACCAACGGCCAGACCTTCTTCGACCAGCGAGCCGGTCGACAAGTCCATCCCGTAACACAGACGGCACATCCCCAGATCGGATTCACACGTCATCGGGCTACGGACCTGGATTTTCTCCAGACCCATTTCTTCGATCTTGCGTGAAATATCGACAGTGATCAATTCGTTTTCACGAACGATCACTTCGTCGGTGATCGGATTCACGATGTTCTGTCGGCTGACACGACCGCGAATAGCATCTGCCAGACTGACTTCGACCTTTTCACCACGATAGACAACTCCGCGGGTAATTCCCTTGGTCGTCTCGCAGTCATGAGTCGTCACAACCATGTTCTGACAAATATCGGCCAGCTTACGGGTCAGGTAACCGCTGTCTGCCGTCTTCAATGCCGTATCAGCCAGACCCTTACGAGCACCGTGCGTCGAGCTGAAGTATTCCAGCACCGAAAGACCTTCGCGGAAGTTCGCCTTGATCGGGGTTTCGATGATTTCGCCGCTTGGCTTGGCCATCAAACCTCGCATACCAGCCAACTGACGAATCTGTTCCTGACCCCCTCGAGCACCCGAGTCGGCCATCAGATACACTGGATTAACGTAATGCCCGTTGTCACGGGTGTCGTTCTTGAATGCGTCCATCATCGCGATCTTGATCAGATCGGATGCGTGCGTCCAAGTATCAAGCACCTGTTCGTAACGTTCTTTGGCTGTGATCACGCCCTTTTCGTACAGCTTCTGCTTCTTCAACACCATCGTTTCTGCGGCAGTGATGACTTTTTCTTTATTGTCCGGAGTCTTGAGATCGCTTGCAGCGAATGACAATCCGCTGCGAGTCGACTCGCGGAACCCGACTTCTTTCATTCGGTCGAGCAACTTAATCGTTTGTCGTCGACCAAGTTCGAGATAACAGTCGGAAATGACGTTTGCCAGATCCTTGTTCTTCATCGTGTGGTTATAAAATGCCATCTTCGCTGGAAGAATGTCGTTGAACATGATTCGTCCAACGCTGGTTTCGACGATTCCACCAAGTGTGTAATCGTCAGAACCTTCTCCCTTGACCCGCTTGTCTTTCGGCATCCGCACCTTGATCGTCGTATGCAATGTCACCTTGTGCAACAAGAACGCCGTATGCACTTCTTGTGTCGAGGCGAAGATCATTCCATGACCAGGCCGATCGACCTTCTTCAAGGTCACATAGTAGCAACCCATCACGATGTCTTGTGACGGACTGATGATCGGTGCACCGTTGGAGGGACTGAAGATGTTATTGGTCGACATCATCAGGGTCGTTGCTTCGACCTGAGCTTCGATCGACAGCGGCAAGTGAACAGCCATCTGGTCGCCGTCGAAGTCAGCATTGAAACCCTTACAAACCAGCGGATGGATACGGATTGCGTTTCCTTCCACCAGGATCGGTTCAAACGCCTGAATACCCATTCGGTGCAGAGTCGGTGCACGATTCAGAAGAACAGGGTGATTGGTGATCACCTCTTCGAGAATATCCCATACCTCTTCATCACGGCGTTCCAGCATACGCTTCGCGCTCTTGATGGTATCAGCGTGGCCGAGTTCCTTCAGGCGACGGATGATAAATGGCTGGTAAAGTTCCAGCGCAATCTTCTTGGGAAGACCACACTGATGCAGTTCCAGGTTCGGTCCGACGACGATCACGCTTCGTGCGGAATAGTCGACTCGCTTACCCAGCAGGTTCTCACGAAAACGACCTTGCTTACCCTTGATCATGTCGGTCAACGACTTCAGTGGCCGGTTCGAAGAACCAAGCACCGGGCGTTTACACCGATTGTTATCGAAGAGCGCATCGACTGATTGCTGCAGCATCCGCTTTTCATTACGGACGATCACTTCTGGTGCGTTCAGATCAACCAGCTTCTTCAATCGATTGTTTCGATTGATGATACGACGGTAGAGGTCGTTCAAGTCACTGGTGGCGAAATTGCCGGAATCAAGCAGCACGAGAGGACGCAAATCTGGTGGAATGACCGGAACGCAATCCAGCACCATCCATTCAGGCTTGTTATCGCTGTCGCGCAGAGCTTCGGCGATCTTCAGTCGCTTAATCAGCTCTTTCTTCTTCTGCTGGCTGGTCGTCTTTTTCAGTTCGACGCGCAACTGTGCTGACAATTCGACGAGATTCAAGCTCATCAAGAGCTTCTTCACCGCGTCGGCACCCATTTCGATCTCGAAGGTCGTTTCACCGTACTTCGCTCGGGCCTATCGCGCTTCTTCTTCGGTCAAAAGTTGACCTTTGCGCAGCGGCGTGTCACCCGGATCAAGAACGATATAGTCCTGAAAGTAGACGACCTTTTCGAGCGCAGTGGTCTTGACGTTCAGCAATGCACCCAATCGGCTGGGCATCGACTTGAAGAACCAGATGTGTACGACGGGCGCAGCAAGTTCAATATGCCCCATTCGCTTACGGCGGACACGACTGTGGGTCACTTTGACACCACAACGGTCGCAGATCATCCCCTTGTATTTCATTCCGCGGTACTTACCGCACGCGCATTCCCAATCCTTTTCAGGTCCGAAAATCCGTTCACAGAAAAGTCCGTCTCGCTCAGGGCGGTACGTACGGTAGTTGATGGTCTCTGGCTTTTTGACTTCGCCGAATGACCAGCCGCGAATATCTTGCGGACTGGCGAGGCCAATCTTGATTGCTGAGTATTCGTTAACGCGATCGTATGTGGTTTCACCGACGCTCACGGCGTGCTCCTTAATATGGCAGGCGGAAAGTCGAATGTAGCGGAAGTTGAATGGTCTTCAGACTCATCGACCAATCCTGCACGATGACAGAGATTGGTCGATGTCCGGGAACTTCAAACACAGATTAGGTAGGGCTCTTTTCAAGCTGCATATTCAAGCAAAGCCCGCGAATTTCGTTATTCAGAACTTCAAAGCTTGCCGGGGTACCAGCTTCGAGCGTGTTCTCGCCCTTCACCATTGATTCGTAGATTTTAGTACGTCCTTCCACGTCGTCGCTCTTCACAGTGAGCAGTTCTTGAAGAATGTATGCCGCACCATAGGCTTCCAGTGCCCACACTTCCATC